>NZ_CP030060.1:900000-979290 GCF_015291745.1 Bradyrhizobium sp. CCBAU 53351 | reverse complement strand
TTCGCCGGGGCGCCGCCGTGGGAGAAAATCAACTGCCTCCCGCGGGCGGGCTGCAGCCAGATAGGCCCGCAGCTCATTCACTTGAGCTAAGGTATACGACCGCCGCCCGCCATGACCGATCGCGGGGGCAGGTCCCAGGCCGTCGAGGGAAAGTTGCCGCAAATAGCCGTCTGACACGCGAACGATCTTGGCCACCTCTCCGGAGGAGAACGGGCGAAGAGTCTTGGCAGCCGCTGGTGGAAAAAGGGCGGCGCCCAACGAGCGGAGTTGACCAGAGAGTAGAGTGGCATGGCAGGAAATGCGCGCGCTCGCTGTCTCCGGCCACCCCTCCTCTGTCTCAAAAACTCTCATCTTTCCAATCCAAAACGGTTTTTGCAGCTCAGACGGCGGATTACCGTCTGCAGACTCAACACGATTCCCGAGTCGGCGCAAGAATGAAAGGATTAACTTTGCGCGCTCGCTCCTCCAGACCCATTCATCGCCGACCCCCCGCCACCCACAGCCACCTTAGCCGTCGAGGCATTGTGCGCGGCAGCGCCAGCGATCAAGGTGTCACCGGCCGGCGTTGGCCGCATCCTGCCCCGCTTTGGATTAAGCCGCATACGGATCTGGAACTGGCGGGCCGGAGCGCCGCTCAGCCCGGCGGGGCTTCCGTACCGACGTTAGAGGCTTCGCCAGATTCTCAGTACCGGCTATCGCATCACTCATGATTCCCAAAAGGGGACAGCCGCGGCGCCAACCATGAGTTCATCCGCGTCGCGACGCGAAGCTTCGTGCCTGGCTTTTTCCCAAATCCGCCGTGACGAGGAAAGGTGCGGTGCCTTTCTCAACACGATGTCATCACCTACTTTTGCGGCCTCAACATCCGGCATGAGCGACAACGGCTTTGTTATCGCGCCAAGCCTTCGCCAAGGGAGAGAATGGCGGTCACTAGGCCCGGCCACAAAGAAACGGGAAAGACCGAGCGCATTGCAGGCTTCGCTACGCGAGCGGCCACGCGCCTAGGACCCGCTATAACATGGTACCGTCCGCACGCGGCCCGAGGCCAAACCACCCGCCATGACCACGGATGACCTCCTCACCGCCTTAACTCCGGAAGAGGTCCGAGCGGTGAATTAGTTGGCGGGTTTTCTGATGCTCGCCGTTGGTTCAGGGCTACCTGGGCCACCCCGGACTCCTCCTTGGTCGCTCGGGGCTTCTGAGCCTAGCGAAACGAGCGGCAGGTGAACGGACCCCACGCTCCACGGTTGCCACGGCACTGTTGTCAGCTGACAACATGCGGGACAACTAGCGGCAAGGGAAACGGATGACGCCTGGAGACGGCGAATGGCGCTAGCGTTCGCGTTGCGCTGTCCAATCCATCAAGCGGGCAATGGTGCGGCACGAGCGAGGAATGCGCCACCCGCTGCTTGCATGCCGGGCGGGGGGCTGGATGGGTACAGACCGGGCTGAGTGCTGACAGATTAGACCGGGTTGATTCCTGACAGGCAAGGCTCGTCTGATTCGAAGGAGGATCAGGCGATGCCTTTCAGGGAGAGCAGTCCTGTGGAGGAGCGTGTCGCGTTGTTTCGAGAGTACGAGACGGGGGCATTTTCGGTGACGGAGCTGTGCGCGCGGCACGGCGTCAGCCGAGAGACGTTCTACGTCTGGAAGCGGCGTCGGGAGAGCGGGGAGCGGCGCTGGTTCGAGGAGCGCAGCCACGCGGCGGCGAGTTGCCCGCATGCGACGGCGGGGCGGCTGGCCGATCGCATCGTCGCGACGCGGCAGCGGTTTCCGCATTTCGGCCCGAAGAAGATCAAGGCATGGCTTGAGCATGAGCGGCCGGAGGTCGACTGGCCGGCAGCCTCGACGATCGGCGACATCCTGAAGCGTGAGGGCCTGGTCGAGGCGCGTCGGCGCCGACGCCGGGCGATTGCGCAAGGCGAGGTGGCGGCGCCGGCAAGCGCACCCAACGAAGAATGGGCGATCGACTTCAAGGGCTGGTTCCGAACCCGCGACGGCAACCGCTGCGATCCGCTGACCATCACCGATGCGGCGAGCCGCTATCTTATCGAAGTGCGCATCGTCGATCCGACGGGGGCGGGCGTCAGGAGCGCCCTGGAACGTGTTTTCAAGGACATCGGCCTTCCCGCCGCGATCCGCTCCGACAATGGTGCACCGTTTGGATCGACGGGGGCGGGCGGCCTTTCGGCGCTCTCGGTATGGTGGCTCAAGCTCGGTATCGAACCGCGCTACATCCCCCCGGCGAGCCCGCAGGACAACGGCCGGCACGAGCGCATGCACCGCACGCTGAAGGCCCAGACCACGAAGCCGCCCGCGGCAACGGTCGCCGAGCAGCAACGCCGCTTCGATGCCTTCCGCCACCACTTCAACCAGGAGCGGCCACATGAGGCGCTCGACCAGATGCCGCCCGTCAAACTCTGGCAGTCGCCCTCGCGCACCTTGCCACGCCGTCTCGATGACCCTTGGTACGACGCCGATCACGAGGTTCGCCGGGTGCGTCCCACCGGCGATATCAAATGGCGCGGCGAGCACGTTTTCGTTGGCGAGGCGCTCGCAGGTGAGCTCGTCGGCCTCTGTGAGCACGACACTAGCGGCCACCTCGTGCGCTTCTGCGGTCGCGATCTCGGGCTGATCAATTGCGAGCGGCGTTTCCTGCGCTTTGCTCCGCCGCGCGCGCGGCTCCGCATCGCGCAGGAAACGCCGCAGACAGGAGAACAATGATCGAATATTGTCAGGCATCAGCCCGGTCCAAAATGTCAGGAATCAACCCGGTGGACCATGCAACCCGCGCGATTGAAGTACTCGCATACCACGCCACTGCCCCCGAAGGGGCCTCCAACTTTTGGTCGAGCCTCGACAGTCCCAGCGGGGACTAGACTGCACCCCAAACCGACACAGATGGACTGGTCGGGTAAGGCGCTTGAGGAAACTACATTGTTGATCCGGCAATTTACCGCTCGGATGGATCCATCCCGCTCGAGACGATCCCCGCTCGGAACCGGCTCAAGAGCCTTTGTCTCGTAGTCTGCGGTCGGCCCCCGTACTGTTGTCAGCTGACAACATCTTGTGCGATGTGGGGGAGGGCAAAAGAGGCGCGATGAGAAAGCAGGCGAGTCGGCGTTGTCAGCTGACAACACCTCCTAGGTGATCTGCAGAATTCCGACGGGTCGCCCATTCGAGCACTTGTAGCCCGCGCGTCCGGCGAAACATGGTTAATGCATTTTAATGGTGAATCCGACACCAACACTTCGCAGCAAAACGTTGTCAGCTGACAACACAGCCTAGCTCAATCTAGGCCTTTGATACAGGCGTTCTCACGACTGGCCAGAGCGAGTGAAGGCCCGCGAAGCTCCAAATCGAACTACGGTTGGCTAATCGTTCGAACCCTTCTTGAAGAAGTCTCGTAACCGTTCTTTGACCATCCGCCGATACGCCGTTAGCTGGTCGGAACTGAACTCTTCAAGACGACCGTTGCCACGCCTACTCGCCAAATCTGGCTGCTATCTCCGCGAGGGGTAGTTCTCGATATGACCTTCGCACCGCCGCTACAGACTGCCTAATCATGCGCCAGACTCATGCGGGGCCCAGTGGGGGGCCATCGCCGCTTGTAGATGAGCCGCCCAGCAACTGCCCCCGCCGGTAGTAATGATGCCAACCGGGTTGCTCTACAGCTCTACAGGCGGACGGCCGAGGAAGGAGAATAGAGGCTAGGACTCCGACATCGGTTTAAAGACCGATCGGCACTAACGCTTGCACGCTCATCATAGCAGTTGAAGCTATGTCGCTATGACGGAAATTAGCGACATGATAGCTTCCGTGTCGCCGATTCTCATCAAAGTTATCAAGGCGTTGTCTAGTAGCTACAAAATACCAGAACCGTTGCCCTGGTCGGCGATTGCACTTCCGCTCGCAGCCGCGGAAGATGCTTTAGCCCGTCTAGATGAGCGCCTTGCGAAAAGCCCAATCCGAGACGGTTGGATTAGTCGGACGCACTTCACCGACGCATGCGCCACTCTATGGCTGGAAGGCGAACTCGTCCACCTCGAAGATCTCGTTCTTCATGACGCTGGCATGGATGTTCGTGCGCCAACTCACGAGCTGAGCCGAGCTCGCGATGTACTCCGCGCCCGCCGGCGCATTCACCGCGAGGGCCCCGACTGGGCTCTCTCGTCCGTCGGGATCACCGATCTGCGCGGGTTAGCCGGCACAAATGGAATAGAAGAGGAGGACTGCGAACCGCCGAACATCGGAACTACGCATCATGAGGCGGAGCAGGACAGCCATGTGCCGAGAACCCACGACTACTCTTCTGTAACTCAGAGCAATGACGGACTCGCGCAGGCTTTCGCAGAAATCGACGCCGCGATCGCCAAGACCGACCAGATCTTAACCAGCGATCTCCGTCGAATGACCGAGCGGGATCCACTGGTCTACGACCCCGATTGGGACGAAGAAAAGCGTCTTGCCGTCTGGAGACGCGGCCTTCAGCAAAGCAGGAGCCTGCCTCCGACGCTCGCGGCGGCCATTGCCGCGGACAGCTGGCGCAGTCTCGAGCCCCTTCAGCACCGACCCTGGCTTGGCCAGCTGCTTACGTCTGCGCTGCTAGGTCATCGGAGAAAAGCACGCTCACACCTGGCTTGCCTGCATGAGGGGCTGAAGACGATCCCGCGTGAGCGACGCCGCTCGCGCGACCTTGCAACCCGTCTCGTCGCGGAGCTTGAGGCCATCACGGCCGCTGGTGAGATTGGCCTGAAGACGCACGACAGGTGGCTGAACGAACGCACTCTGATGCTTCGAAGGGTGGCCGGCCATCGATCGACGTCGAAATTGCCGGCGCTTATCGATTACGTCTTCAGCCGGCCAGTCGTTTCTGCCGGCATGATCGCAGAAGAGCTGGATATCACACCGCGTGCAGCATTGAGTCTCGTAAATGAGCTTGGTCTGCGCGAGACCACTGGACGAGGGCGTTACCGAGCCTGGGGTGTTCTCTAAAAAAGATAACCTACCCGAGTGCCAGCAGACGACCAATCTGCCGGTTCCTAATGCCCGCAGGATCAACCCCGCCATCGAGAATTCCCGAGACTCTTGAAAAATACAGCTTGCGCCCAAGCGGGCCTCCGCACCGATTGATCCCCTCCTCCATGACTCGGACTCAACAAGAGAGATGGACAAACGGCCGATCTGCCGCAGGCTTCGTTCTCGTGACCTTGGAACGGCCTAAAGTCCTGCTGCCCATGCCGTTGCGGCGCTTGAGCTCGGCGGCTCTCCTAAGCTCAGCCTGCCGCGAACGGACAGGGGACTCGATGCTCGTGACCACCCACAGGCGAAAACGATAGCGGGTGGTGGGCTTGTCGATGGGGCTAAGGCCCATGTATCATCTGCATCCTTTCCTTGGGCTCCGGCGCTACGAGAATGACAGGGTATCCCGACCGCGGCAATCGTATCCCGTTGCGTGGTGTCGCTGGCGGCGATCACCGCGATCGTAGGCAGGAGCCGGGCAGATCAGCTGGCGATTGCCGGAGGGCTGAAGGCTGAAGGCTGCATCATTCATTGGCAGCGGTTTACAGAGTCATGCAACAGCCGCGTTGGACGGCCCATTCATCATTATTTTGCTCGAGCGGGATCGCGCCGATCAGGCGTACGATGGCGTCTTCGTTCAGGAAGATGCCGACCACCTCGGTGCACCGCTTAATCTCGTCGTTAAGGTCCTCGATTGGGTGGTGGAGTGCTGCTTGGTCCGGGGCTGCGGCGAGAAGGTCACATAGGCCAGCACATCGGTCCAAGCCTCGCCAGCAAGCGCGCAAGCTTGGGCAATTTTGGCGGAGCTGGTCGGCGACCTTGCACCATTGCGCCTTTTCTGTCTCCGCATCGTCTGGGCAAACGCAGTAGCAATGAACGCTGAGACGACGCGGCGTCCACTTTTTTGCCGGCATGCGCCGGGGCGTTGTTAGAGGCAATGCCGGAGACGCCGATGTCAGCGTCCGCCGAACGCCCTGAAATAGTGTTCGATCAAAAATTGCTGCAGATCCTCGTCTGCCCGCTGACTAAGGACCCGCTGGAATTTGGCTCGGCCAAGCAGGAGCTGATCTCGCGATCGCGCAAGTTCGCTGACCCGCCCGTTTTCATAATCCGTTAGGCAAAGCGGCGATCTGGCACGGGATTTGATCTCAAGAGCCTGGGTGCTCGGGTAGTGAAACTTTACCGTCGTGGCGAACAAGTCGAGAAACGCCCGGCCACTTCCGGGCCGGGCCCAAGCGGGGATAGAACCCATGAAAATGGTTATGGCAATTATCAAGCCATTCAAGCTGGAAGACGTCCGTGACGCCCTGACCGACATTGGTGTTCACGGTCTCACGGTGACAGAAGTCAAGGGATATGGCCGTCAGAAGGGCCATACGGAAATCTATCGCGGCGCCGAATATGCCGTGAACTTCCTGCCCAAGATCAAGATCGAGGTCGCTGTCGCTTCTGATCAGGTCGACAAGACCATCGAGGCCATCACGTCCGCTGCGAAAACCGGGCAGATCGGCGACGGCAAGATCTTCGTCATCAATCTCGTCCACGCGGTCCGCATCCGCACCGGAGAGACCGACGCCGCGGCCCTTTGATTTCGCGGCCTGGATCTACCTTTCGATAACCCGAGCTTCGGTGTGGTGCCGTGCCAGTTCGCGCGCAGTTCTTCCGGATCGGAACCGTGTTTTTCGCGAGATGCACCGCGGCCTATCGACAGCGGCTCGGGTCGCTGTAGTCCGATCGCGCAAACCGGCGCCGCACTCGCTAGAGCTGGCCCTCGATCGCTTTCTCGGAACCGGAAGCATCGCGTCGGGAGCATTCCTTCAATGCGGCGGAGGAACTCGGGCCGATTGCTGAGCAGCACGTCGTGCTGTTCAGCAGATCGCCTATGCGCCGCATTGCGGACCGTGTCACTAAAGGTACCGTCGCGTTCGCCAACAGTTTGGCACGTTCCAGACAGTAGGCGCGTTTGCGTTCCGACGGAAACGGGGCGGCCGTGTGGCGGTCGGCGATGATGTTTTTGAGCGTTGGGCATTCTCGTGATGAGCGCCACATCTGACCGCTTCCCGCGACAATGAGGCGCGGGAGAAGAATGCTTCGACCATGAGATTGTACCCTCGCGAGCTCCCGGGCATGCATGTAGAGGAGAGTGCCAAGCTACGATGGTCAACTTCTTGCAAAGTCCTTCGAACAACGTCGGCGCGTTTCGACATTCAGTCCAGGCGCCAGAGCATCACGCGGCGAAGTTTTCACAACTTATGCCGTCCCGCTGCAGCGAGCCTCGGGCTTTGACAGCTCGTAGCCGCCGTACTGCCTGAGCTCTTAAGACCAAGCTGCGCATCTGCGTAATCTGTATGCACGGGCTCAAGTGCACTTGCTGCCTGGAGAGCTTTATGCGGATCATCGCAAACCGCCGCTTAAGGAAGCGGGGCTGTCGATGATCTCGCTCGGCGCGACGGGCTATCATGGCGGCCGCTGGAGGCCAACCCGAGGCAATCTTTCCGGCAAATGCGGGCCAAATGTAAGGGCCAAGTACCTCGCGGCTCAAGACAATCCACCGCATCCAGACAAGTGCTAACGTCGCGGGCATTTCGATGCCGGCCGGTTGGCCGAGAATGGACGACGAGCAGGCTAGCAAGGGCTATTGCCTCTACAAAATGGCTGCAAGGGGAAACCACCTAACGCTTGCTCGACCAGAGTGCGCAGCAATTCGGTATTGAGAACACCATGGCGACGTTCGTCCATGCGGCATGTGATGGGGCTGAAATGCCTTACGAGCAAGCGCGGAAGCGCCGCCCACGAATTCAGTCGAACTCAGAGAGTACAATGATGGGCATTCAGACGCCCAACCGATTCACGCTCGGTAACTCCAGCGAGGGCGATCTTGTCGATCCGCTGACCAGGATCGAATTCACCTGCTTATCGAGGTGAATGTCGATTCCGATAATGTGATCCGCAACGCGGTCTCAACGAGACGATGCGGCGTGGTATTGGGCGCGCGATGCCTTGGCGTTCACCGAGCGAATTTGCTGGGTCTGTACCGGCACGCACGCGCCGGCACCTGCGCGCAGTAGTGAACCGCTTGGCATCGTCATCCGGGAGATTCCCAGTTTAAACCTGTTACATCATGCAACTATGCATGACTATCTCGTGCATTTTTTGTCACGTGCATGCTCTGGATTGGGCTGGCTTCGGTCGGCGCGGTCTTCGCAGTCGAGGCTGACGCCAAGGCGGCCTCAGCACTTGCGCAATCGATCTCATTCGTCGCGTTACTGCTCACCAGGCTCACCAGGCTCGTGCAAACAAAGAAACTCGATCCATTCAAGAGCGCATTTTCGAGGCACCCAGCGTACAAGCTTTCGCCGTAGGCGAACCTAATGGCGGTGGCACATTGCCTGCAGGCGCTCGATCTCTAGAAGGACGTCGACAAACTCCACGTGCTGTTACGGCGGCAAGAACCCGCATGCGAACTGGCTAGTTGGAGTGCACCCAATGTCGAAAGAGGAATACAATGAACGGGTCGCAATTCGAGCGCGGAAACATCGTGGCAGAAGAGCTGTCGGCGACGGTCGCCTCGAAAACGACCGATCCGATTCAGGAACACAATTCCCGCCCCAAAGCCGAAGGCCTGTACGATCCGAGCCTGGAGAAGGATTCCTGTGGCGTCGGCTTCATCGCCAACATCAAGGGCCAGAAGTCGCATGAGATCGTCTCGGATGCGCTGAGCATCCTCTGCAATCTCGAGCATCGCGGCGCCGTCGGCGCCGACCCGCGCGCCGGTGACGGCGCCGGCATCCTGGTGCAGATCCCGCACGCCTTCTTCAGCCGCAAGGCCAAGGAGAACAAGTTCGAGCTACCCGCGCCGGGTGAATACGCCATCGGCGCGCTGTTCATGCCGCGCGACACCGCCTGGCGCAACGTCATCAAGAGCATCATCGCCGACCAGATCAAGGCGGAGGGCCTGACCCTGCTCGGCTGGCGCGACGTGCCGACCGACAATTCCTCGCTCGGCGTCACCGTGAAGCCGACCGAGCCTGCCTGCATGCAGGTGTTCATCGGCCGCAATGGCGTTGCCAAGACCGAGGACGAGTTCGAGCGCCGGCTCTACATCCTGCGCAAGTCGATCTCGCAGGCGATCTACCAGCGCCGCGACCGCGGCCTCGCCGGCTATTACCCCTGCTCGATGTCCTGCCGCACCGTGATCTACAAGGGCATGTTCCTCGCCGACCAGCTCGGCAAGTACTACCCTGATCTGCACGAGAAGGATTTCGAGAGCGCGCTGGCGCTGGTGCATCAGCGCTTCTCGACCAACACCTTCCCGGCCTGGTCGCTGGCGCACCCCTATCGCATGATCGCGCATAACGGCGAGATCAACACGTTGCGCGGCAACACCAACTGGATGGCGGCGCGCCAGGCTTCGGTGAGCTCCGAGCTGTACGGCAAGGACATCAGCCGGCTCTGGCCGATCTCCTACGAGGGACAGTCGGACACCGCCTGCTTCGACAACGCGCTGGAATTCCTGGTGCAGGGCGGCTACTCGCTGCCGCACGCCGTCATGATGATGATTCCGGAGGCGTGGGCCGGCAATCCGCTGATGGATGAGAAGCGCCGCGCCTTCTACGAATATCACGCCGCGCTGATGGAGCCGTGGGACGGCCCGGCCGCGATCGCCTTCACCGACGGCCGCCAGATCGGCGCCACGCTCGACCGCAACGGATTGCGGCCGGCGCGCTATCTCGTGACCAAGGACGACCGCATCGTGATGGCGTCCGAAATGGGCGTGCTGACCATCCCCGAGGACCAGATCATCACCAAGTGGCGCCTGCAGCCCGGCAAGATGCTGCTGGTCGACCTCGAACAGGGCCGCCTGATTCCCGACGACGAGATCAAGGCCGAGCTCGCCAAGAGCCATCCCTACAAGGAGTGGCTGGAGCGGACCCAGATCGTGCTGGAAGACCTGCCGAAGGTGCCGACCACGGGCGTGCGATCCAACCTCTCGCTGCTCGATCGCCAGCAGGCGTTCGGCTACAGCCAGGAAGACATCGCGATCCTGATGACGCCGATGGCGGCCACGGGGGAGGAAGCCGCGGGCTCGATGGGCAACGACACGCCGATCTCGGCGCTGTCGGACAAGGCCAAGCCGCTGTTCACCTATTTCAAGCAGAACTTCGCCCAGGTCACCAATCCGCCGATCGACCCCATCCGCGAGGAGCTGGTGATGAGCCTCGTCTCGATCATCGGGCCACTGCCGAACCTGTTCGACCTGCAGGGCATGGCCACCACCAAGCGCCTCGAAGTCCGTCAGCCGATCCTGACCGATGCGGACCTGGAAAAGATCCGCTCGATCCCGGAAGTGGCCGAGTCGCACTTCAAGCCGCGCACGCTGGACACCACGTTCCACGCCGGCCTCGGTGCGGCGGGTATGGACCAGGTGCTGGACGAGCTCTGCGCACGCGCGGAAGTCGCCGTGCGCGAAGGTGTCAACATCATCATCCTGTCCGACCGCATGGTCGGCACCGACCGGGTGCCGATCCCCTCGCTGCTGGCCTGCGCCTCCGTGCATCATCATTTGATCCGCACGGGCCTGCGCACCTCGGTTGGCCTCGTCGTCGAATCCGGCGAGCCGCGCGAAGTGCACCACTTCGCTTGCCTTGCCGGCTACGGCGCCGAAGCGATCAATCCTTACCTCGCGTTCGAAACCATCATCGCGATGAAGGACCGCCTGCCCGGCTCGCTCGACGACTACGAGATCGTCAAGCGCTACATCAAGTCGATCGGCAAGGGGCTGCTCAAGGTGATGTCCAAGATGGGCATCTCGACCTACCAGTCCTATTGCGGCGCGCAGATCTTCGACGCGGTCGGCCTCAAGGCGGATTTCGTCGGCAAGTTCTTTGCCGGCACGCATACCCGCGTCGAGGGTGTCGGTCTTGGCGAGATCGCGGAAGAGGCGGTGCGCCGCCATGCCGACGCGTTCGGCGAGGCTCAGGTCTACAAGACCGCGCTCGATGTCGGCGGCGAATATGCCTATCGCAGCCGCGGCGAGGACCATGCCTGGACCGCCGAGTCGGTCGGCCTGCTGCAGCATGCCGCGCGCGGCAATTCGCTGGAGCGCTATCGCGCCTTCGCCAAGATCCTCAACGAACAGTCGGAGCGTCTGCTGACGCTGCGCGGCCTGTTCCGGATCAAGAACGCGGAGGAAGAAAAGCGCAAGCCGGTGCCGCTCGACCAGGTCGAGCCGGCCAAGGACATCGTCAGACGTTTCGCCACCGGCGCGATGAGCTTCGGCTCGATCTCGCGCGAGGCGCACACCACGCTCGCGATCGCCATGAACCGGATCGGCGGCAAGTCGAACACCGGTGAAGGCGGCGAGGAAGCCGACCGCTTCAAGCCGATGCCGAACGGCGATTCCATGCGCTCGGCGATCAAGCAGGTCGCCTCGGGCCGCTTCGGCGTCACCACGGAGTATCTCGTCAACTCCGACATGATGCAGATCAAGATGGCGCAGGGTGCCAAGCCCGGCGAAGGCGGCCAGCTGCCCGGCCACAAGGTCGACGCCACCATCGCCAAGGTCCGGCACTCGACGCCGGGCGTCGGCCTGATCTCGCCGCCGCCGCACCACGACATCTACTCGATCGAGGATCTGGCGCAGCTCATCTACGACCTCAAGAACGTCAACCCGACGGGCGACGTCTCGGTCAAGCTGGTCTCCGAGATCGGCGTCGGCACGGTCGCCGCGGGCGTCGCCAAGGCGCGCGCCGACCATGTCACCATCGCGGGCTTCGAGGGCGGCACCGGCGCTTCGCCGCTGACCTCGATCAAGCACGCCGGCTCGCCGTGGGAGATCGGCCTTGCCGAGACCCATCAGACGCTGGTCCGCGAGCGGCTGCGCAGCCGCATCGTGGTCCAGGTCGACGGCGGCTTCCGCACCGGACGTGACGTCGTGATCGGTGCGCTGCTCGGGGCCGACGAGTTCGGCTTCGCCACCGCGCCCTTGATCGCGGCCGGCTGCATCATGATGCGCAAGTGCCATCTCAACACCTGCCCGGTCGGCGTCGCGACCCAGGACCCCGTCCTGCGCAAGCGCTTCACCGGCCAGCCCGAGCACGTCATCAACTACTTCTTCTTCGTCGCCGAGGAAGTGCGCGAGATCATGGCCTCGCTCGGCTTCCGCACCTTCAACGAGATGGTCGGCCAGGTTCAGCTGCTCGACCAGACCAGGCTGGTCGCGCACTGGAAGGCCAAGGGCCTCGACTTCTCCAAGCTGTTCGTCAAGCAGAAGGAAGAGAAGGGCCAGAAGATCTATCACTCCGAGCGCCAGAACCATCATCTGGAGGCTGTGCTCGACCGCACGCTGATCGAGAAGGCGACGCCTGCGCTCGACCGCGGCGCGCCGGTGAAGATCGAGGCCAAGATCAACAGCACCAACCGCTCTGCCGGCGCGATGTTGTCGGGCGTGGTCGCCAAGATCTACGGCCATGCCGGGCTGCCGCACGACACCATCCATGTCGGCCTCAAGGGCACTGCCGGCCAGGCCTTCGGCGCGTGGCTGGCGCAGGGCGTCACCTTCGAGCTCGAAGGTGAAGCCAACGACTATGTCGGCAAGGGGCTCTCGGGCGGCAAGATCATCGTCAGGCCGCCGGCCAACAGCGGCATCGTGCCGGAAGAGAGCATCATCGTCGGCAACACCGTGATGTACGGCGCCATTCAGGGCGAGTGCTACTTCCGCGGCATCGCCGGCGAACGCTTTGCCGTGCGCAATTCCGGCGCGGTGGCGGTGGTCGAGGGCGCGGGCGACCATTGCTGCGAATACATGACCGGCGGCATCGTGGTCGTGCTCGGCAAGACCGGGCGCAACTTCGCGGCCGGCATGTCCGGCGGCATCGCCTATGTGCTGGACGAGACCGGTGACTTCGACAAGCTGTGCAATCTGTCGATGGTCGAGCTCGAGCCGGTGCTGTCGGAAGAGCTGATCAACGCCGGCACCTACAACCACTCCGGTGACCTCGAGGCGCATGGCCGGGTCGACGTCTTCAAGAACCTGCTCGACTCCGACGTCGAGCGGCTTCACGTCCTGATCTCGCGCCACGCCAAGGCGACCGGCTCCAAGCGCGCCGCCGATATCCTTGCCAACTGGAAGGAATGGCTGCCTAAATTCCGCAAGGTGATGCCGGTCGAGTACCGGCGCGCGCTGCGCGAACTGGCCGCCAACGCGGACGCCGAGCCGAAAATCTAAATCGGGGCGTAAGAAAACGATCTCATGGTGAGTGGGGCGCGAAGACCGCCTCGTAAATACACAAGGCCGTCGCCGACAGCTTTAATTACCAAATCAAACTGATCGCGATGCAACATTGAGGCGTGTTAGGCCTCGCCAGACGGACCGTGTTTCTTGGCGGCGGATCGAGGTCAAGCGACTGAAGACGCTGGAGGAGGAGAATGCGAAGCTGAAGAAGCTTCTGGCCGAGCAGATTCGATGCGGCTGCCCTTCGCGAGCTCCTTTCAAAGAAGGGGAGGGGGCCCCCCCGCCACGCGCGCTGCCGTCTGCAGGCTGTCATGAGCCTGTCGGTGCGGAGCGCCTGCTCAATCATCAGCGCGGACCGGAAGATGATCCGCTATCAGTCCAGCCGCCCGCTGGATGCGGAGCTGCGCGGCCGGTTGCGCGATCTCGCCACCGGGCGGCGGCGGTCGTTCGGCTACCGCCGGGTGTTCGTCCTCTTACGACGGGAAGCAGAGCCATGGGGGATCAGCCGGATCTACCGGCATTATCGGGAAGAAGCACTCGCGTCCGCAAGCGGTGAGCTCGCCGCAAGGCCGTGGGGACCCGGCCCCGATTCTGGTGCAGGCCAGGCCCAATGCACGCTGGTCGCTGGACTTCGTTCATGACCAGTTCGGCATGGACGGCACTTCCGCATTCTCAACATCGTCGATGACGTGACCAAAAAGTGCCGGGGGGCTGTTCCGGATACGTCGGTCTCGGGCCAGCGCGTCGCCCGCGAGCTGACGTTCGTCGAGCGACGGGGCAAGCTACGGATGATCGTGTCCGACCATGGCACCGAGTTTCACCTCCAATGCCATGCTGCCTGGTGCAAAGGACACAATCATCGACTGGTACTTCATTGCGCCCAAAAAGCCGATGCAGAACGGCTTCATCGAAAGCTCCAACGGCTCGATGCGTGACGAACTCCTGAACAAGACCCCGTTTTCGATCTTGACGACACCCGCGCCAAGATCGTCCGCTGGGTCGCTGACTACGATATCCGGCGCCCTCACTCGTCGCTAAATACCTCACCCAGCGGCCTATGCCGTCCAACTCACCGCAAGGACGACCGGTTACGCAAACCCGACCAGCTCCGCCGATCGTCCGCTGCTACACACGCGCCGCTCAGCGTACAAAACCCTGAGCCTCTAACCGCTGCCGGATGAGTGGCAGGTCATGCCGATTATACAAGGATTGATCTGTCCAGGATCAACTTATCGCCCCGCCGCTCGGGGTACTGCGATGCGTCTCGTTTGGATGCCGAGCCACGAGATGCTTGCGGATTTCCAGGCTGTTATGGCTCAAGCCGAAGGTAAGAACTGCTGAATCGCGCGCTGTTGGCATGTGATCACCAAACAGTTGCGGGGAGACTTGATATGAATGGGCTGCTTCATCAGGTCTGACAGCTGTTTAACTGCATCGATGATCATCACTGGTCGACTCCCGGCGGACCTCCTGATGTGAGGCGGCCTAATGGGCACGTCACCTACGACTCGCTGGAGAGTTTGATTGATTGTCTCACTAGCGACGCGCCGATCAGACGAGTGACTCCTCGCCTTCCGTATTTGAAAGGAACAATCAGGCGTTGGTACGACAGCTGAACTTTGTCGTTCAAATGGGGGCGAAGAATCTTGGCATCGACCTCATCTAGGCGAGGTTGGTGCGTTTCTAGGACGGACTCGTACATACGATGCACCCATCGCCCATATTCATAATCCGGTTGTTCATCAACCGGAATGCCGGGCGCATTCTCCCGCCAGGTCTTGCTGAAGATTTCGAAGCCGGCTCCGAGATCGATAATGGTGAGGCGACCAGCCACGGCCTCAATTGCGGCGAACCTGACCGCGGCTGGGGAGCACAACGCCTTCTTCAGAGCTGTCAGATCGGCGGTTCGGTCCGAACAGTCCCAGTAGGACAAAAGCATGGATAGTGGACCTTGGCAGCCTACCAAAGTCTCAATCGGCATCTGCCTGTATCGAATGTTTGTCGCCGCTCGCTGGCAAGGCTCGCCTAGCCGCTGATTTATATATGTGACCGCTTGCGAACGAGTTGAAAACAACTTGTCGGCGAGGTCTACCGAATTTGAAATGACCATTCGCTCCACCCCAAGGTCGCTGACAAGATTGATCGCCGCAGCAACGCTGACTGGGGTGGCAGTCTCAAACCGGATTCGTATCTGTGCCGACCCGGGGCGGAACAGAGCAACTGTCACGAAACCCATATTATTGATGAGATAACTCAGGAAATCGAATTCGGTCACTGGGTAGTGTAGAAAACATTTACGCAGAGCTGAAGAACATGCGTCCCAAGCGTGGCCGCGATCGTCCAGTACGATTGTCCGCATGAGGGCCTCACGGCAAATCTGAGTGCCATTGTTTGCGCCAACTATGCGACTACAAAACATCGCGCCCGCGCGCTTGCACAGTACCGCCGGCAGCTGGCAGCTGCGAAACAAGATGCCAATCCAATGCAAGCATCAACCTGCCGAAGTTGGTAGCCCAGAATGGGCCCGCACGACGGGACCTCATTGGCTGCGGGACATTCCTACCAGGGCTGGTCATTGATCGTCTGTAGCGGTCGTGTATCAACTCGTGAATGATGAAAACGGTCGGGAAATGGTCGTCTGATACTGAAATCAGTCGCCGAACAACCCGCAGAGAGTTCTTATGCATTTCCAGTCAATATCGCTCATCCCCGACACTCACGACGATCTGATTCTAATCCCCAGGGTCGAGGCGGAGATCGCGCGATATGGCATGAATGAGAGGCTGAGTCGCGCCTATACCGTCCCTTCGACGATCAGCCCGATCCAAGGCCGCTACCGGAGACCAGGATCATTACCGGCGCTGTTGCAGACATGTTTGACGCGCTGGTTGCGTCATTGAGCGATACCCGGCTGGAGCCCGACCTCGATGATCTCCTCTGGCCGACGGTCAACCTGTTCCATCGCGCCGTCGAACGCATCGAGCGCCAGCTCGACGTCAACGAACAGGCGCAGCAGAAGAGCCAGCGCGAGCAGAACGGCTCGGAAGTGCGCTCGGTCGAGCTTGAGCGCCTAACCGCCGAGGGCATCTCGCTGATCGAGCGCCGCAACTGTCTCGAACTCTTCCGCGACCAGGCGATCGAGCGCTTCGAAGTCCACACGGGGTCTGCTTGGCGCCCACGGTCGGGATCACTGGTCAGCCATCGCACGCTCACCGCGGCGATAATCGATTCCCGCGACTTCATCGCAGCCAAGCGCCGCTCGGAAACCGAGATCATGGTGCCGCCGGGTCCGAAGATCGCCCTGACCGGTGGGCTCGACTTCAACGACTATAGCCTCGTCTGGGATCGGCTCGACAAGGTGCACGCCAAGCATCCCGACATGGTTCTGCTGCACAGCGCTTCACCGAAAGGCGCCGAGCTGATCGGCTCCAAATGGGCAACCAGCAAGTGCCACAGATCGCATTCAAACCGGATTGGACCAAACACGCCAAGGCAGCGCCCTTCAAGCGCAATGACGCGATGCTCGAACTGCTGCCGATCGGCGTCCTGCATTTCCCCGGCACGGGCATTCAGGACAACCTTGCCGATAAGGCAAAGCGGCTTGGCATTCCGGTCTGGAAGTTTGGCGGCGCGTGAGCGCCGTCTTGCCGTCAACCGACGAGTGGCGAGGCCGCACCCGCCGTAACTCCGCCTCGTTTTGTTTATACGTCGGCGGCTGGGCTGCGGTGGTGGTGGAAGGCGCGAGCGCTCACACGCGTGCCTTGGAGCCACCACCATGCTCGCCCTCGGGCTTCTTCTCAATATTGCTGGTATCGGCCTATTTGCTGGCTGATCGTTGTGCTAGCGGTCTATGCGCTGCGCTTTTTGTTGCGATCAATATCGGATTGATGGCGTTCAACAGCGGTGCGGGCATTGTCGGCGCACTGCTCGTCGGCACAGTTTGCGCTGTGCTCACACTCGCAGCCGGCCAGCTGGCCATTACCCTTAGCCGCCACGTGGCCCTGCGACTTGCAATTGCGGCCGTGTTCGTCGTTCCCGCGGCCGTTGCCGGCTATCACGTGGTGTTCGCGCTCTCACAGATCGGAGCGCCGTCGCTGGCTTGGCGCGAGGTCTTCGCATGGCTGGGCGCGGTTTGCATCGGCTCGTCAACATTCACGCGCTTGACGCTCATCTCGAAGACCCGCCCGATCGAGCCGGAAAGGACGGGCGGAGAGCCGTCCCGCCCCGTTCTCACGGCCGCGGCAAACGAGGGATGAACTTTCCGCGCTTTTGTCGTCGAACAGGTCGCAGAATAAGCACCCTCGACGATGGATGATGCTCACCAGAGCAGAGGAGGCGGACGGTCCTCTCAGAAACCTTCGAACACGTGCTGGAGATTTCCGATCCGGCACACATAGCTGCCACGGCTGGACCCGCCGCACCGCTTGACCGCTTTGCCGGGACGATGCCGCCCATTCCCGCAGATTGTTTCTCTTCCTTCCCGAACCGTTCCGACCTCTTGTGCAGAGGAACCGAAATTCGCCAAGCTTCTCCCCGGGTTTGAGGTTCAGCACGCGGACGCACGAGGCCTCTTTGATGGCTCGATCTGGCCGAAGACCGGCTGCGCCTCGATCGGCTGAGCCGCAACGCCGTTGCTGCGACTTTCTTCCCCTGGGCTCACGCCCATTCCTCGCGAGACAAGAAAGTCTCTTCAACGGCGTCCTCCGCTGCGCTTCAGCCCGCGAGCGGGTGCGTCGCCGATCGTCCTCGCCCTTGAGATCGCCATCGAGGCCGCGGTGGTCGCGGGCTCGAAACACAACGGAGAAGCAAGATGGCTAATATCGGAACTTTCAAGAAGGTCGGCAATGATTTCCAGGGCGAGATCGTCACGCTGAGCTTGCAGGCTAGGGGCGTCCGCATCGTCGCCGAGACCAACCGCTCCAACGAGAACGCGCCCAGCCACCGCATCTATGTGGGTCGGGCCGAGATCGGCGCAGCCTGGTCGAAGCGCTCCGAAGAGGGCCGCGACTACCTCTCGATCAAGCTTGACGATCCCTCCTTCAACGCGCCGATCTACGCGAGCCTGTTCGACGACGAAGGTGGCGAGGGCTACAACCTGCTCTGGTCCCGGCCGCGCAAGAACGGCGAGTGAGATCCTCCGCCAAGCCCCGCCCGGTTCGCCGGGCGGGGTAATATCTCCATCGGAGAAGCATCTCGCTAATACGCGACACTGCGGTCGCATCCGCCGGTTGTCCGCAACTGCGGGCGTCAAGCTATCCCCGAGCAAAACCCTCGATCGTGCGGCGGACACGCACTTTGCCGGGACCAACGTGGTAGTCTTTTATCACAGCGCCTTCCAGAGCTTGCTCGGCCATGGTGGAGCGGTTGCGCTGGCGCAGGTAGTCGTGCCAGGTGTGGAAGTGATAGCGCTCGATCCACGCTTCTGGGTCTGCCATGTTTTGTGCGATCGACCAACCGTAGGCGCCATTGCGCTGCCTGACGAGCCGAAGCTCTTGCATGGCCTCCCGAAAGTCCGGAGCGTTTTTCTGCTCCACCCGATATTCGATCTCGATCACCACAGGTCCGTCGCGCCCCCTGACCGGCAACCGCACCTGCGGATCTTCGAGGAGGCTTCCCTCTTCGGCACCCTCACCAACAGAAGGCATCCGCAATCGTAGGCCGACCAGAGGAGATGCCAGCATCAGCGAGGCTGCGACAAGCAGCGCTGTTTCAACGCCGGCGATGTCGGTGAGATGTCCCCACCCCCAGCTGCCTATGGCAAGACCGCCGGATGCGGCGGCCTGGTACGCCGCCAGAGACCTCGCGGCAACCCAGCGGGGTGCAGAAAGCTGTACGCCGATGTTCAAGAGCGTCCAAGACAACGTCCACCCTGTACCAGCCAGAACCAATCCGAACGCAGCCATCAACGGATTGTGGCTTAGTGCCAGAGTTGCAATACCCGCTGCCATGGACAGCGTGCAGCATCTCATGGCGGCTTCGCTACTTAAGCGCTCGCGCACCAGCGAGATATTGATCGCTCCCAAAATGGCTCCCAGGCCAAAGGCGCCCAGCATCACGCCGTAAGTTGGCGCGCCACCGAGAAGGCGATCACGTACGACCACTGGCAACAGCGCCAGGATAGCTCCGCTGACCAACCCGAATATGATCGTTCGGACCAACACGATCATAATAGGTGGCGAGTTCGTGATGTACCGGACGCCCAACAGGATGGCATGGCCGAGCCGTTCCGGTGGGAGACGCGACCGCTCACTTGCGCGCTTCCATAGATAGAGCGCGGCGATAAGTGGCACGAACGAGATCGTGTTGAATGTGAACGCGGCTACGGTCCCGGCGGAGGCCACAATGATACCCCCGACTGCCGGACCTACGCTCCGCGCGATGTTGTAGCTGATGCCATTCAACGCAACTGCGGCGGGCAGGGCTTGTGGAGGCACTTGCTCGCCCACTGCCGCCTGCCACGCGGGTCCCAACATCGCGGTGCCACAGCCTGCTGCAAAGCAGAGACCAAGCAAGAGGTCCGGCGTAAGCAATCCCAGCAAAGCGAGTACCGCCAGCGTAGCGCTGGCGGTCAGTGCAATACCGAGTGAAATCAATGCCACGATGCGCCGGTCATGCAGGTCAGCAATTGCGCCGGCCGGAATCGCAATGAGCATCACCGGCAATCCGAGAGCGGTTTGGACCAGCGCGACCTTGTCCGCTGACGATGACATTTCGGTCATAGCCCAGGCCACCCCGACTCCCTGTACCAAACTACCGAGATTTGACACCAGGCTGGCGGTCCAGATGCGGCGGAACGTGCGGTGCCGCAGAGGGGCGGTAATGCGATCGGCCTTGGCAGAGTGGAGGCGAGCTTCAAGGTCAGGCGAGGTTGGCTCAGCTTCCTCGGTCGTCGACCGCTCTTTCGGCTTGCCCGGAGCCAGGACAGGGCCGTTCAATGAGCGAAGCGAATTATCTGGACACACGAAGGTCTGCCTTTCGGCGGACCTTTTCGCGGTCCTACCGATCCCTTAGAATCACACATTATACCCATGCCCGCCGAAGAATTGCAGTGACGAAGTCCTACTTCGCGCCGGATTGCCGCACCGAGAACAAATGCCCGTGAGGCGGGATAAAACATATCTGACATGTGCAGTGGCTCGACGATGAGCTGAGGGCCGCGATATCTGGTTCTCGGCGTCCGGGGGCCGTACTGATCAGTTCTCGCAGATGTCCTGCGGTACGTGCACGCAGCACTGGCCTGGGTCATCACCTGAATGGCCTTAATCTGCAACGGTGAGGCAGCGTTCACATGGATGACGCTGCTAGGATAGACGTACTCGACTGGACGGCCGAGGCGGTGAACTACCGACTCACCCAGTTATTGCGGCCGCGATGCGCAAAGCCGGACCGTTAGGACGTTCCTCATCGTCATACAGATTTCTAAGATTGGTAGCCGACGAGGCATGATGTCGTGTGAGCAGCTTAACGGCTTGCCTATGAAGTGCTACGAACAAGCAGCACCGATTATCACGTCTCGCCCCACATAGCTCCGGCGCCGGGACGAAGCGCACCGCTTGACCGGCTTTGCGGGGACGATGCCGCCCATTCCCGCAGATTGTTTCTCTTCCTTCCCGAACCGTTCCGACCTCTTGTGCAGAGGAACCGAAATTCGCCAAGCTTCTCCCCGGGTTTGAGGTTCAGCACGCGGACGCACGAGGCCTCTTTGATGGCTCGATCTGGCCGAAGACCGGCTGCGCCTCGATCGGCTGAGCCGCAACGCCGTTGCTGCGACTTTCTTCCCCTGGGCTCACGCCCATTCCTCGCGAGACAAGAAAGTCTCTTCAACGGCGTCCTCCGCTGCGCTTCAGCCCGCGAGCGGGTGCGTCGCCGATCGTCCTCGCCCTTGAGATCGCCATCGAGGCCGCGGTGGTCGCGGGCTCGAAACACAACGGAGAAGCAAGATGGCTAATATCGGAACTTTCAAGAAGGTCGGCAATGATTTCCAGGGCGAGATCGTCACGCTGAGCTTGCAGGCTAGGGGCGTCCGCATCGTCGCCGAGACCAACCGCTCCAACGAGAACGCGCCCAGCCACCGCATCTATGTGGGTCGGGCCGAGATCGGCGCAGCCTGGTCGAAGCGCTCCGAAGAGGGCCGCGACTACCTCTCGATCAAGCTTGACGATCCCTCCTTCAACGCGCCGATCTACGCGAGCCTGTTCGACGACGAAGGTGGCGAGGGCTACAACCTGCTCTGGTCCCGGCCGCGCAAGAACGGCGAGTGAGATCCTCCGCCAAGCCCCGCCCGGTTCGCCGGGCGGGCTTTCCGCACATCGGCGCGAATTCCATGGGCTCGGAATGCGAATCTTAATTTTGCGATGGATTCAGCACTAGCCACAGGTCGGCGCCACTGAGATCGGCAAACCCCTTCGCACCGGCCTGTTACGATCAGGGCCATCTCGCTCCAAAGACGGCCCACGCGTTACACAAGCGACGTAGGCGTATATCCCGCGATTGTCGAAACAGAGGGTGTTATTTCTTCTTGCGGTCAAGTCGGGTCGATTTGCGCCCTTTAGGCAATGTTTTATGGATCGTAGCGCCCTTTGGTAATGGAAGGAATAACTCGTTGAGTTGGACACCGAGGGTGTCAGCCAACCGGTCAAGCAAATCAATCGTAGGATTTTCCAACTTCCGCTCAAGACCACTCATATACGAACGATCTATTCCCGCGTCATAAGCCAATTGCTCCTGCGGAATACCGCGATCGACGCGTATCCGGCGTATATTCCAGGCTACGAGTGCGCGAGCTTTCATTTGCGCAGGCAGCCATTTGGTGGCCCATTAAACCACTGGATATGGCCCGACTATTTAAGTAGGCTCTCGATAGAGAGACCGTTCAGCACGCCATCACCAGAACATCCCGTGTCTCCCAAGGAGGTTGCTGGCGCAGCTGAAACGGTAAGACTTTTGTAGGCCGTTGGAGCCGTCGACGTGCGAACAGTGCTGTCCGAACCATCGTCGCACCTGTGGGAAGCGTCCTACCCTCACTTGGGGCAGGTGCTTTGGCTTTTTCGGAAACAGTTACTTCCGCTTGGCCAGTTTTCCTTCGTTTCGCGCCTCCTCGTCCGGCGCGATGAGATCAACCGGAGTGACGCCCAACGCACTGGCGAGCTGGAACAGGCTTACGACGGTTGGATTGCGGCGGCCGCGTTCCAAGTCGCTGATGTATTGTTGAGTAAAGCCGGACAGGTCGGCGAACTTCTCCTGCGTAAAGCGCTTTTGCTTCCGCAGCTTTGCGAAATTCCGGCCGACCAACTTGCGCATGTCCATTCGCGCAAGTTGCGTCTTACATACTATGAGGTTTATCTCCTATAGTATGTATCTGCACCGACCCCGGAATACGACTAAAATGAGACCGCTCGTCAATCGCGCGTCCAGGAACCTTGCAATTATTCGATGTTTGTTGTCAGCCCATGACCAAGTTCAACTTAAATCCCGAAGTGGCCGATGCCCCTCCCGCTGGGGACGCCATGACCTCCTACGACGAACAGCATGTCGTAACCTACATGCGCCTTCTGCAGGCGGAGAGCGAGGGGGCCGATTGGTCCGAGGTCGCTCGGATCGTGTTGCACATCGACTCCGATCGCGAGCCGGAGCGTGCGCGTACTGCATACCAGACACATGTTCAGCGCGCGAAGTGGTTGACCGAACAGGGACGTCTGTTGCGCGGACCTAGATCAACCTAGAATAGTTTTCTAGACGGCTTTGGTTCTGACGACACCTTTTTCTCGGCACTCGGGCGTGGTGACTCACGTGCACCACGTGGTGACAAGCTGGCATCTTTTCCCAAAGGCCTGTTCGCAGCTATTGCGCCGTCATCGTTGTTAGCTCTTTGCAATGAGGCGGATGTTATGGCCCAAGTCGATTGGCGCTCCCCGGACTCCTACGACTACCTGAATAATGCTGACCCCACTGATATCGCTTGGGAGTTCGTGCGTCGCAATCCTGAATACCAACGTGACTACCAGGCTGTGATCGCCAAGAGCCCGACGGGTGAAGTCACCGAGGAATTCAGGAGGAAGTGGGGCATCTGCTTTCGCCCATGACCCGCAGCGGTCCTTTGATCAACAGACAATCTTTTGGGCGCCCGAGGCGCTGCCGGATGTCGTCCCGGTTGCGGTAACGACGTCAGGCGCTGACCCGAGTGCGCCAGATCTACCTCTATTCAACGTCTCGACGGCCGAAATGCGTCGCGCCGCTGATGGGTGGCACGCCGTGCTGCGCATCGGGACCGTGAACCACCGTGTCTGGTTGAAGGATGAACCTTCCATTGGTCATCGCTATGCCGCCAAACTTCCCTTCGATGAGAACTTGCCGCCGCGAGCGCATGCAGCTCGCAGATTGTGGCGCGCGCTCAACGGACGCGCGGCAGGCCCCGCTTTCCACGAACTTTCCAAACAGCGCCGGGATCGCCTAAGGCAAGTCGCGCGTGCGCTCGACGCACGTCATGCCGGTAGCAGCTATCGTGTGATCGCGTTGGCACTGCTTGGAAAGAAAAGCGTCCCAAAGCAAGCCTGGAAGACCCACGATTCCCGTAGCCTCATCATCCGTCTGGTACACGACGGCTTCTCCTTGATGCGGGGCGGCTATTGCAGGCTTCTGCGCTCCGGGCGCAGGAACAA
Source organism: Bradyrhizobium sp. CCBAU 53351 (assembly GCF_015291745.1). Taxonomy (NCBI): domain Bacteria; kingdom Pseudomonadati; phylum Pseudomonadota; class Alphaproteobacteria; order Hyphomicrobiales; family Nitrobacteraceae; genus Bradyrhizobium; species Bradyrhizobium sp. CCBAU 53351. The sequence goes on along the minus strand of NZ_CP030060.1, from coordinate 955,377 downwards.
ATAGCCTCATCGCGGGGGTGTCGAAACATGCACCCCCGATCTTCGGCATCCCCCTCCGAAGCCCTGCTTCTCCAAGATGACCACACCCACGCCGGCGCCCTCATGGGTGGTGCGCCGCCATCTTGGAGCTCTCAAATGCCCGATCCGACCGCCGGACTTCCTCCGCGTTTCCTGCGCACTCCCGAGGCTGCACGCTACCTCGGCCTGTCTGGCCGCACGCTGGAAAAACATCGCACTTACGGTACCGGGCCGACCTACCGGAAGATCGGCGGCCGCGTCGTCTACGCCTTGGACGACCTGAAAGCGTGGGCCGATCTCGGCGCCAAAACGTCCACTTCTGACCCTGGCAAAGACACGGTGCTGCCGGCCAAAAAGCATTCGCAACTACGTCGTTATGCCGGCCAGGAACACCGCTGATGGTCGCTCTGAAGGCAATCATCATGCGACGCATTCAGCAAGCCGACCGCCATCAGCTTGAGCTTTTCCGCGCCCTGCCGGGAGATCTTGCTCCACGCGATGCGCAGGATCTGATGGCTTATCCATTCTTTTCGCTGGCTAAGACCAAAAGGATCGTGCCCATCGATTTCTGCGCCGGAACAACCTCAATCCGCGTCGAAGCTGTCCCGGAGCACGGCATGGCAACGATCTGGGACGCCGACGTCCTGATTTGGGCTGCCTCCCAGATCGTCGAAGCTCGCGATGCCGGTCTGAAAACATCACGCCTGATAGCCGCAACGCCATATGAGATTCTGACGTTCGTCGGCCGCGGCACCAGCGCACGCGACTACGACCGGCTGAAGGCAGGTCTTGACAGACTTCAGTCAACGACCGTGCTGACCTCGATCCGTCAACCCGCAGAACGGCGGCGGCACCGCTTCTCCTGGATTAACGAGTGGAAGGAAGCCGCTGATGCATATGGCAGACCATTTGGGATCGAACTGATCCTGCCAGATTGGTTCTATGCCGGCGTGATCGATGACGCTCTCGTTCTGACGATCGACCGCGCCTATTTCGACCTGACAGGTGGCCTTGAGCGCTGGCTTTACCGGCTGGTGCGCAAGCACGGCGGCCGGCAGCGCGGCGGCTGGAGCTTCGACCTTGCCCATCTTCATGCCAAGTCCGGCAGCCTCTCGCCGCTCAAGCATTTTGCCTACGACGTTCGACAGATTGTCCAGCGGCAGACATTGCCGGGCTATCGGCTCGTCCTCACGCGCGATCCAAACGGCCGCGAGCGGCTGAACTTCGCCTCGATCCCAAACCTTCCCGTTACGGCGCGCCTGTCGGCGCGTCGTTCGGGACCAATTTCAGGGGACAACCTGTGAATCAGCTCGTGCTATCGGGGACCGCAACCCTCGTGCCATCAGGGACCAGATCATCGTGCTATCGGGGACCGAAAGCGAACCTAAAGGCTTGTGAACGCGCGCTTTCCTGGCCCCCTAACTTTACTAACCAGAAATCCTTCGGATTTCTTCTAACGGAACTCGCTGTTGCCCACATTGTGGAAGAGCGGCAGTGGCACGGACGGTCGAGCTGCCTTCAGGTTCAAATCCCGCAATCGTCCGTCCTCATCACTAGCCGTTGGCTTTTCGAGCTTCCGGGAGAGACAGCATGAGCGATCTCACCGAGGTGGAAGTGCTGTGGCTGGAGAAGCGGATCGAGAACCGGGTTCGATTTGGCCGCAATGTCGAGGAACGGAAGCTCGATCGCCATCGTCGCGTCCTGGCATTTGCTCCAGGCAGCATCTTTGCGTTCGTTCGTTGGACGTCGAATGATTTCGGGACGGTGATTTCGCGCATTGATATCCTGCGTGCCGTCGCCGCGGGTCAGCGCTGCTCGACCGTGCCCTATGTGAAGCCAGGAGGCGACATTCTGCTTCGCCTTTCTGGCTGGCCGAAGGTCGAGCGCGTGCTGCAGATGATCGATGCCGTCGAGGCACTTGGTATCGATCCGGCTGATGTCGCCCCAGATCATTGGCAGCATGTCCACAACCGTCTTTCCGTCAATGAAAGCCCACGTCCCTACACGAAAGCTCGCCATCAGGCCTGGCTTCGCCGGCGGAGGATCATCCGATGAGAGGGCGGATGATGACGCTGCTTGCGATGTGCGGGGCTGCCGCAGCGATCGCCGTAACCATCGTGGAAGGGCGAACGCCGGCCTTCATCTGGAATGCATCGCCGAGCGTGCCCATCGGCCTTTACCGCCTGCGTTCCGCAGAGACTTTGTATGTCACGGAGCTGGTTGCGGTTCAGCCGCCTGAACCGCTGGCGAGCTTCCTCGACCTGAAGGGCTATTTGCCGCTCGGCCTTCCTATGCTCAAACGTATCCTCGCGCTCCCCGGGCAGACGGTTTGCAGAACAGGCCTCGCCATCTCGGTGGACAACATTGCTATGGGTGAGGCGCGTGAGCGTGACGGCCGCGGCCGTCCGCTGCCAGACTGGCAGGGCTGCCGCGTCGTCGGGCCGGCCGAGCTCTTTCTCATGAACTGGCAATCGGATGAGTCCTTCGACGGCCGGTATTTTGGCTTTCTTCCAGCCGCAGCCGTGATCGGCCGTGCGGACCCGGTGTGGACCTCGGAGGAGTGATGAGGTGTGTTCGTCATATTCATTTCACCATGCGCTTGTTCGATGGACCGCAAGGCCCTTTCTCCATTCCGGCTCCTCCATGCAAAGGCGATGTTAGGGAGGAACACCTCCCGCTGCTGAATGGCGCGCACAAAGGCTTTCTCCATCGGGAAGAGGCGCGCAGGAGGACGTACCTGGCACAGTTTGGCGCGCGCCTGTTCGCTGCACCCTTCCTGTTGCTCGTGCTCGCGCTTTGCAGTGCTTCGGTCGCCGAGGAGACAGCAACAGGGGCGGAGCACGAAGGGGCCCAGCCATTCGAAACCTTCATCATCGAAGCTTCACAGCGTTTTTCCATTCCAGTCTCCTGGATTGTCGAGGTGATGGCTGTCGAAAGCACTGGAGACGTTCGTGCCAGATCGCCCAAAGGCGCCATGGGGCTGATGCAGCTCATGCCCGACACCTGGGCCGAATTGCGCCGCCGGCACGCCCTCGGCAGCGATCCGTTCGACCCCCGTGACAACATCCTGGCAGGAACGGCGTATCTGCGTGAAATGCTCGACCGCTTCGGACCGAACGGCGTATTTGCTGCCTATCACGCAGGACCGCTGCGCTATCAGGAGCATCTTGCCGGGCGTCCATTGCCTGTCGAAACCCAAGCCTATGTGAAGAGGCTTGGGTCCGTGCTGGACGTCGATCAGCAACCGACCTGGAAGGCTGGCGTCACGTCATCAGCATCGTCGCTGCTCATTCCGCAGTCAACTCATAAGCCAACTGACATGCCGAGAACGGACGACCGGTCGATAAGGATTGTGCCTTCGGCAGACATCATGAACGCTATCTCCTCGCGAGATATTCTGCGGATCGTTCCAAGCTCGACTGGTCTATTCGTGGCGCGGACCGATTCTCGCACCATGCAATGATCAGAAGCGCGGTTGCGGAGCGGAACACATGTCAGCGAGCGATCGGCGAGAAGTGAGAGGGGCGGAGGTGAACGACCGTAAGCGTCCGGCATCTGCATACGGCATATGGGCGATGCCTTCGGCCCGCGCTCTACTCGTCGCTTCGCTCCTCACCGAGCCACCCTATGGGTGTCTCGGCCCTTCGGGTAACGATCGCTATCGCAAGCGCTCGCAAACAGTGTGCGCTTCGCAAACTAACTGCCACGTCGCGGCTGTTTTTTTCCCAATGAATCGGCCACCAGCCGACGTGTTTCTGCAGGCGCTGTTGGAGGATCCACCACAATGAATCCCAACTGCTCTTTGCCGTAAATCTCCCTCCTTTGCAGGCGAAAAGGCAGGAGATTTGTCTGCTGATCCGTGGACCAGCAGACGAAATGTTCGTCAACTAGAGGAAGGAAGAGCGAGTAACAAAGAACGACGGGCTAGGGCAAGATAAAAGCGGCTCGCCCGTCGAACGCCAAGCCATTGCCATGGCTTGGGTTCTGGCGTGCCGATCGGTCGTGGCGCGTGCCGCGCTTTGAACATTCACAAGCAAATTCAATGCATCTTTCGGTACTGACTAAGATTTACGAGGAAAGAACGACCGTGAATACCAAGGACAGCGAACTTCACATCCGGCCCGGCCGCATCCGCAGCACGCGCGCGCCCAAGGCCAAGAGCTTCTTCAATCAGGTACTGCAAGCGGCGCAGAAGGCGGGCCACACCTCCGCCTCCTCGATGAGCCGCGGAGGACGCGTCGGGCGCTCGACGTTCGGCCGCGGCCGGCTCCAGTTTGCCCGCAACCGTCTGTTTAGCGCTGCGCGCCGCGTGACCGTGAAGGCGCGGGTCGCGCGGCATAAGGGATTGGCATTCGGCTCGGCATCACTCGCGGCGCATATCTCGTACCTCCGGCGCGATGGCGTGACCCGCAGCGGCGAGAGAGCCTCGCTGTTTGACGCCGAACGCGAAGAGGTTGATGGCAGCGCCTTCGCCGAGCGTTGCAAGGGCGATCGGCATCATTTTCGATTCATCATCGCACCCGAGGACGGGGGCGAGATGAGCGATCTGAAAGCGTTCACGCGCGATCTCGCCAGGCAGATGAAGGCGGACCTCGGCACACGGCTCGACTGGGTCGCCGTCGATCACTGGAACACGGACAATCCACACATTCACCTGCTTGTTCGCGGGGTCAGCGACAACGTTGAGGACCTCGTGATCTCCCGCGACTATATCAGCCAGGGACTACGCTCTCGCGCGGAAGAGCTGGCATCCATCGAGCTCGGGCCCAAAGCCGAGCACGAGATCCGCAGGGCTCTCGAACGCGAAGTCTTCGCCGAAAGATGGACACGGCTCGACCGCGAGATCCGTCTGGCTGCCGACGAGACCGGCTATCTCGACCTGCGGCCCGATCGGGAAGGGATATCTGACCCCGAAATCCGCCGCCTTATGATCGGGCGCCTTCAGCATCTGCAAAAGATGGGCCTTGCCTCATCGGCGGTACCCGGTGAGTGGATGGTGGGTTTGGACGCAGAACCCCATCTCAGAGACCTTGCAATTCGGGGCGATATCATCAAGACCATGCATCAAGCGATGACAGAGCGGGGACAGGAACGAAGTCTCTCGGAATTCGCCGTTACGGGGGAAAGAACGACCGCACCGATTATCGGGCGATTATTGGCAACCGGGCTACACGACGAGCTCACCGGCGAAGCCTATGCGCTCATTGATGCGACCGACGGACGGCTCCATCACGTCCGCTTTCGTGGTCTTGAGGCATTCGAACAGGCGCCCCCCATTGGCGGCATTGTCGAAGTCAGGCAGTTCGGTGGGATGGACGAGCAGCGGCCGACGCGCGTGCTCGCCAATCGCTCGGATTTCGATCTTCCCGCGCAAATAGGTGCGCCGGGAGCAACCTGGCTCGACCACCGACTGGTCGAGCGCGATTCGATGCCGCTCGCCTTGGGCGGCTTCGGGCGGGAGGCTCGGCAAGCGATGCAGGCGCGAGCCGAACATCTTGCAGAAGCAGGGCTCGCACACCGAGCGGGAGGGCGCATCATCCTGCAACGCGATCTCCTCAATACGCTGCGGCGCCGGGAGCTAGAGGCGGCCGGTGCCGAAATCGCGGCCGAGACCGGCTTGCCTCACGCGCAAGCCGCAGTCGGTGAGCAGGTCGCAGGAACATACCGAAAGAGCCTGTCCCTCACGTCGGGCCGCTTTGCATTGATCGACAATGGGCTTGGCTTTCAACTCGTCCCCTGGACGCGCGAACTGGAAAAACGCCTCGGCCAGCATGTGACGGGAAGCGTTAGGGATGGCGGTGGGATCGAGTGGAGTTTCGGCCGCAAGCGCGACCTCGGTCTTTGATTTCCTTGGCCAGAGCGTCATTCAGCGAAGGAGAGCCTTGTCGATGTCCGGAACCAAGATCTTGTGGGGGCAGCTCGTGGCTGTCGGCGCGATCGTCCTGCTCACGATCTGGAGCGCGACGGAGTGGACGGCCTGGCGCTTGGCCTTCCAACCCGAGCTCGGTCTGCCCTGGTTCAAGATGTATGGATTTGCGGTCTATTACCCGCCCGAGTTCTTCTGGTGGTGGTTCGTGTTCGACGCCTATGCACCTGACGTATTCACCGAGGGCGCCTACATCGCCGCCTCTGGAAGCTTTCTCTCCATCGCCGTGGCCATCGCCATGTCTGTCTGGCGCGCCCGGGAGGCCAAGGACGTTGCCACCTATGGCTCGGCCCGATGGGCCAAGCTTGAGGAGGTGAGGGCGGGAGGTTTGCTGAGCGCGGACGGGGTTGTGCTTGGCCGACTGGAGAAGAACGACCTGCGTCACGATGGGCCCGAGCACGTCCTCTGCTTTGCTCCAACGAGGTCCGGCAAGGGCGTCGGGCTCGTCGTCCCCTCGCTGCTGACATGGCCGCACTCGGCCATCGTGCACGACATCAAGGGTGAGAACTGGCAGCTCACAGCCGGGTTTCGGTCGAAGCACGGCCGTGTGCTGCTGTTCGATCCGACCAATGCCAGATCATCAGCCTATAATCCGCTTCTGGAGGTCCGGCGCGGGGAGTGGGAGGTCAGGGACGTCCAGAACGTCGCAGATGTGCTCGTAGACCCCGAGGGCTCGCTCGACAAGCGGAACCATTGGGAGAAAACCAGTCATTCCCTGCTCGTCGGGGCAATCCTTCACGTCCTCTATGCCGAGCCCAATAAGACGCTCGCCGGCGTCGCCGCTTTTCTATCGGATCCCAAGCGGCCGATCGAAACGACGCTGAACGCGATGATGACGACAGCACACCTCAAGGACCAGGGGCCGCATCCGGTCGTCGCCTCTACGGCAAGAGAGCTGCTGAACAAATCCGAGAATGAACGCTCGGGTGTGCTTTCGACAGCGATGTCCTTCCTCGGACTTTATCGGGATCCCGTCGTCGCCGAAGTGACAAGCCGCTGCGATTGGCGGATCGCCGACCTTATCGCAGACAACTGCCCCACCACGCTCTACCTGGTCGTGCCGCCCTCGGATATTTCGCGAACCAAGCCACTAGTCCGCTTGATCCTCAACCAAATCGGGCGGCGGATCACCGAGGACCTTCAGGATAAGGATCGCCGTCACCGCGTGTTGCTGATGCTGGATGAATTTCCAGCTTTGGGACGACTTGATTTTTTCGAGTCGGCACTGGCTTTCATGGCCGGCTACGGCATCAAGGCGTTCCTCATTGCCCAGTCGCTCAACCAGATCGAGAAGGCCTACGGCCCGAATAACGCGATCCTAGACAACTGTCATGTCCGGGTAAGCTTTGCGACCAATGATGAGCGCACCGCAAGGCGCGTCTCCGATGCGCTAGGCACGGCAACCGAAATACGCTCCATGAAGAACTACGCCGGCCATCGGCTCAACCCATGGCTCGGCCATCTCATGGTCTCTCGCCAAGATACCGCGCGGCCGCTTCTGACCCCGGGAGAGGTCATGCAGCTGCCGCCGTCAGAGGAGATCGTGATGGTGGCAGGCACTCCTCCAATCCGTGCGAGAAAAGTGCGCTACTACGAGGATGAGCGATTTGCCGAGCGCGTACTTCCCCCGCCAGATCCCGTCAAGATCCGAAGGTCTTCTCGCGCCGACAGCTGGTCAGGGCTGAAGGCCGCTATTCCCGATAAGACGCCCGCGGACATTGGCGGTGGCGACGCTGACACGGCCAATGGCGGACTGCGGCGAGAGCCCGAGCTTCCGGATCACCTCGCCATCGTTAAGGAAACGACGGAGGTCGCGCCGGCCGAGGAATTCGCCGTGCTGGAAGACGACGAAGATGCCGCGCGCCAGTCGCGCCTGCTGCGGCAGAAGATGCGCGGCGTTGCGCGGCAAGCCGCACTCGACCCGAATGATGGCATTGAATTGTGAGAAGATCATGCGCAACCGCATGAACGTCTACTTCCCTCCAGAGCTGTTGGCACAGATCACGGAACTTGCCGATCGAAAAAACATCTCACGCTCTGCAATCGTCGAGGCGGCAGTCAGCTCGTTCCTGTCCCCAGATGGCTCGGACCGGCGGGAAGCCGCCTTTTCGCGTCGTCTCGACAGGATATCGCGCCAAATGCAACGCCTCGAACGCGACCTCGGACTTACCGCTGAAACTCTGGCTCTGTTCGTGCGGTTCTGGTTGACAGTCACGCCCCCGCTTCCCTCCGACGCCCAGGCTGCCGCCCAAGCCAAGGGGCGTGAGCGCTTCGAGGGTTTTGTCGAGACGCTCGGCCGTCGCCTGCAAAAGGGGCAGAGTTTTCTGCGCGAGATTCCCGAAGATATCGTTCGGCAGCCGGCGGACGGAGACAGCAACTGACATCGGTTGTTGAGGCTTTGCGCCAATGTTTCTCTTTCTACGCTAGCCTACGATCCGACGAGCCACGTTGTTGCGTCATCTTCCATCGTGGTTTTTCTAATCGTCCCCATCTGAGGCGCTCGTGGGGGGCGCTCTCAAGCGAATGGGGCTCTCGTGATAATCCAGTCGGCTCAAGCGGAGGCGATCTCGCGCGGCGCGCGCATGCTGCGCAGCGCGCTCGGGCCTGCGGTCGCGCGCTATCTCGAAGACGATGCCGTCATCGAAGTGATGCTCAATCCCGATGGGCGGCTCTGGATCGACCGCCTGTCCGGCGGTTTGGAGGATACCGGCCAGCAGCTGTCACCTGCGGACGGGGAGCGCATCATTCGGCTGGTCGCGCATCATGTCGGTGCAGAGGTCCATGGAGCTGCTCCCCGGATCTCGGCCGAGCTGCCGGAAACCGGAGAGCGGTTCGAGGGATTGTTGCCGCCGGTCGTGGCTCGGCCGACCTTTGCGATCCGAAAGCCAGCGGTCGCTGTCTTTACGCTCGACGATTACGTCGCCGCCGGGATCATGCGCGCCGGTCAAGCCGCGATGCTGCGGGACGCCGTTGCCGGGCGACAGAACATCCTCGTCGCGGGCGGCACGTCGACAGGCAAGACCACGCTGACCAATGCGCTGCTGGTGGAGGTTGCCAAGACCTCCGACCGGGTCGTTCTGATCGAAGATACCAGGGAGCTGCAATGCCTGGCAGCAAACCTCGTGTCTCTGCGAACCAAGGACGGCGTGGTCTCGCTGTCTGACCTCGTGCGCTCTTCACTTCGGCTGCGGCCGGATCGAATTCCAATCGGTGAGGTCCGAGGCGCGGAGGCGCTCGATCTCCTCAAGGCCTGGGGCACGGGGCATCCCGGCGGCATCGGCACGATCCACGCAGGTTCTGCGCTCGGGGCGCTACGTCGCCTGGAGCAGCTCATCCAGGAGGCGGTCGTCACCGTCCCGCGCGCGCTCATTGCCGAGACCATCAATGTCATCGCCGTCCTTTCGGGGCGCGGCGCCGATCGCCGCCTTGCCGAGCTCGCCCGCGTCGAGGGCATCAGTGCGGGCGGCGACTACAGTCTTTCACCAGCAGGAGATCTCAAGTGAACCATCGCCTCCAGACTTCGCAAGCTTTCACCCTGGCCTTGATTGCCATGACCACGACCGCTACCCCCGTCATGGCCGCCGGCTCCAACATGCCCTGGGAGCAGCCGCTCAACCAGATTCTGCAATCGGTCGAGGGGCCTGTCGCCAAGATCATCGCGGTCATCATCATCGTGGTCACAGGCTTGACGCTGGCCTTCGGCGATTCGTCCGGCGGCTTTCGCCGGCTGATCCAGATCGTCTTCGGCCTGTCGATTGCCTTTGCGGCTTCGAGTTTCTTCCTGTCGTTCTTCTCGTTTGGCGGCGGCGTGGTGATCTGATGCAGGAGGGCGTCGCAGGCTTCCTCGTGCCGGTGCATCGCGCATTGACCGAACCGATCCTGATGGGCGGAGCGCCGAGAGCTGTTGCGATCGTCAATGGCACGCTCGCAGCGGCACTTGGATTGGGATTGCGCCTGTGGATCGCGGGCCTGCTGCTCTGGGCGCTCGGCCACGCCGCAGCTGTATGGGCCGCAAAGCGCGATCCCGCTTTCGTCGAGGTCGTACACCGCCACCTGCGAATTCCCGCTCATTTCGATCTTTAGGAACCTTTCCCATGTTGAATCTTGCCGAATATCGCAAGTCGAACACCCGCCTTGCGGACTTCCTTCCCTGGGCCGCGTTGGTCGATGAGGGCATTGTCCTGAACAAGGATGGCTCGTTCCAACGCACGGCCAAATTTCGCGGGCCCGATCTCGACAGCGCGGTACCGGCGGAGCTCGTCGCAGTCGCCGGCCGGCTCAACAATGCGCTGCGCCGCCTTGGCTCGGGCTGGGCGGTCTTCGTCGAAGCCCAGCGTCACTCCGCGGGAGCATACCCGCCGAGCATGTTCCCGGACGTCGCCTCCGCGCTCGTTGACGCCGAGCGCAAGGCCCAGTTCGAGGAGGAGGGCGTCCACTACGAGTCGAGCTACTATCTTACGCTCCTTTATCTTCCGCCGCCGGAAGATGCCGCAAGGGCCGAGCGGCTTCTCTATGAGGGCTGCGCTCGCAACGAAGATGCCGATGCGCGGCAGGTGCTGGCTGGCTTCGTTGATCGGACGGCGCGCCTCCTGCAGTTGATCGAAGGCTTCATGCCCGAATGCCGCTGGCTCGATGACAGCGAAACACTGACCTATCTTCACGCGACGATCTCGACAAAGCGCCATCGTGTCCGCGTCCCGGAGATCCCGATGTACCTGGACGCTCTGCTGGCGGATCAGCCGCTCTCGGGAGGGCTGGAGCCGATGCTGGGAGCGGCGCATTTGCGGGTGCTCACGATCGTCGGCTTCCCGACCGCCACGACCCCTGGGATTCTTGATGACCTCAATCGGCTTGCCTTCTCCTATCGCTGGTCGAGCCGAGCCATCATGCTCGACAAGCTAGAAGCCACAAGGCTGCTAACCCGAATTCGCCGGCAGTGGTTCGCCAAGCGGAAGTCTATTGCCGCGATCCTGAAGGAGGTGATGACGAACGAAGCATCCTCGCTGCTGGATACCGATGCGCACAACAAGGCGATGGACGCGGACGCCGCGCTCCAGGAACTTGGATCCGACGAGATCGGAGAGGCCTTTGTCACCGCCACTGTCATCGTTTGGGATCTGAATGCAAGGGCGGCCGACGAAAAGCTACGCCAAGTGGAAAAGGTCATTCAGGGTCGCGATTTCACCTGCATGGTCGAGACGGTCAATGCCGTCGAGGCGTGGCTCGGCAGCCTCCCCGGCCATGTCTACGCCAATGTTCGGCAGCCTCCGATCTCCACCTTGAATCTCGCGCACATGATTCCTCTCTCTGCCGTCTGGGCAGGCGAGGCGAGGGACCAGCACTTCAACGCGCCGCCGCTGCTCTTTGGCAAGACGGAAGGCTCGACGCCATTCCGCTTCTCCCTTCACGTTGGCGACGTCGGGCATACTCTTGTTGTGGGACCGACCGGCGCCGGCAAATCGGTTCTGCTCGCGTTGATGGCCCTTCAGTTCCGCCGCTATCCCGGCTCGCAGGTGTTCGCGTTCGATTTTGGCGGCTCGATCCGGGCGGCCGCGATCGCCATGGGCGGCGATTGGCACGACCTTGGTGGCGCGTTGTCGGCCGATGATGGCGCACCGATCGCATTGCAGCCGCTGGCCTGGATCGACAATCCCGCCGAACGGGCCTGGGCGACTGACTGGGTGGCCGCTCTTCTTACACGAGAGAAGGTCGATCTTTCTCCAGAAGGCAAGGACCATCTGTGGTCGGCCCTGACCTCGCTTGCCTCGGCACCGGTACCCGAGCGGACGCTAACCGGGCTTTCTGTCCTTCTGCAGTCGAACGTCCTCAAGCGCGCTCTCCAGCCCTATTGTCTGGGTGGGCCCTATGGGCGGCTGCTGGATGCAGAATTCGAGCGGCTTGGGGAAGCCTCAGTCCAGGCATTTGAGACCGAAGGACTGATCGGAACGGGGGCTGCGCCGGCCGTACTCGCTTATCTTTTTCACCGGATCGGTGACCGGCTCGACGGCAGGCCTACATTGATCATCGTCGACGAGGGGTGGCTAGCGCTCGATGATGCCGATTTCGCAGGACAGTTGCGGGAGTGGCTGAAGACGCTCCGAAAAAAGAACGCCTCGGTGGTGTTTGCCACCCAGTCCCTTTCCGACATCGACGGCTCGGCAATCGCCCCCGCAATCATCGAGAGCTGCCCGACGCGGCTGCTCTTGCCAAACGAGCGCGCGATCGAGCCGCAGATCACAGCCATCTATCGCCGGTTCGGGCTCAATGATCGCCAAATCGAACTCCTGAGCAGGGCAACGCCGAAGCGCGACTATTATTGCCAGTCTCGCCGAGGCAACCGCATGTTCGAGCTTGGCCTCGGCGAGGTCGCACTCGCCTTTACAGCCGCATCAGCCAAGTCCGATCAACTCGCAATCGAGCACCTGGTCGCCGAGCACGGCGCCGAGGGGTTTCTAGCGGTCTGGCTTGAGCACCGCGGAGCAAGCTGGGCTATCGACCTCATCCCGAATCTGAAAAATCTGGAGTCATCACGATGAGCCTTCGACGCTTGCGTTTCGCCATCACGATCCTTGTTGCATCGGCTTTTTCTAGCGGCACAGCGCGTGCCCAGTGGATTGTGTTCGATCCCAACAATTACGTTCAGAACGTGTTGACCGCCGCTCGCGAGCTGCAGCAGATCAGCAACCAGATCACCTCGCTGCAAAACGAAGCGCAGATGCTGATCAACCAGGCAAAAAACCTGGCGAGCCTGCCCTATTCTTCGCTTCTGCAGCTTCAGACCTCCATCCAGCGCACCCAGCAGCTCCTTGGTCAGGCGCAGCACATCGCCTACGACGTCCAACAGATCGACCACGCCTTTGCCACAAGCTATGCGCCGGCAACAAGCAGCCAGTCCGATGCCGCGCTGTTTGCGGGAGCGCAGGCGCGCTGGCAGAACTCCGTCGGAGCGCTTCAGGACGCTCTTCGCCTCCAAGCCGGCGTTGTGGGCAACCTCGACACCAATCGCATTCAGCTGTCCGCCCTGGTGAGCTCGAGCCAGAGCGCCAGCGGCGCGCTCCAGGCAACCCAGGCCGGTAATCAGCTCCTCGCTCTTCAGGCCCAACAGCTCGCCGATCTCACCGCGACCGTCGCGGCCCACGGCCGGGCACAGGCTCTCGAAGCAGCCCAACGCGCAGCGGCCCAAGACCAGGGCCGCGAACAGCTGCAGCGCTTTCTGACTCCTGGGCCCGGCTATCAATCCTCCAACGTACAGATGTTTCACTGATGAGGGATCCGAAAACTATCAAGGCGGTGTCGATCGCAATCACCGTCTTTGGCGGCATAGTGGCGATCATCGCATGCACGCTCACGCTGCAGAATCATGCGGGTGAGCTCGAACACCAGCCGATGACCGCCCAAATACCGAGTGTGCACGAGGCTGACCTGATCCGTTGCCGTGCCGTGACATCCACGCAAACTGATGCCTATGAGACTTGCCGGAAGGTCTGGGCAGAAAGCCGCCGGAGCTTCCTTGGGCAGAAGACGGACTCGAAGGGTTCGTCAGTTGGCTCTTCGGCGGAAGAGGCTTTGGAAGCAAAGGATCAGAGCCGATTGCCTCAAGGCTATCTAGCCCGTCCTGCGGTAGGGGGCGACCAATGACCGGCACGGGCATCATCGACCAATTCCTGGAGACTTTTACACGCTACATCGACAGCGGCTTTGGTCTCGTGGGCGGGGAGGTCGGTTACCTCGCAACGACCCTCGCTGCGATCGACATCACGCTTGCAGCGTTGTTCTGGAGCTGGGGCGCGGACGACGACATCATCGCGCGGCTGGTCAAGAAGACGCTCTTCGTCGGGGTTTTTGCTTACCTGATCGGAAATTGGAACAGTCTCGCCCGTATCGTCTTCGAGAGCTTTGCGGGCCTTGGGCTGAAGGCCTCCGGCACCAGCTTGTCGGCCGGCGATTTCGTGCGGCCGGGCAAGATCGCGCAGGTGGGCCTCGATGCAGGCCGTCCGCTCCTGGACTCGATCTCCAGCCTGATTGGCTACATCAGCTTTTTCGAGAACTTCGTCCAGATCGTGGTTCTGTTGTTTGCCTGGGCAATCGTGCTTCTTGCCTTCTTCATTCTGGCCGTTCAGCTTTTCGTGACACTGATCGAGTTCAAACTCACTACATTGGCCGGATTTGTGCTGATTCCCTTCGGCCTGTTCGGCAAGACCGCCTTTGCGGCAGAGCGCGTCCTCGGCAACGTGGTCTCATCAGGCATCAAGGTGCTGGTGCTGGCTGTGATTGTCGGCATCGGCTCAACACTGTTTTCGCAATTTACGTCGGGCTTCAACGGCGCCCAACCGACCATCGAAGATGCCATGACATTGGTTCTTGCGGCGCTCTCGCTGTTGGCGTTGGGGATCTTCGGACCGAGCATCGCAAGCGGGCTGGTCTCCGGTGGGCCGCAACTCGGCGCAGGATCTGCGGTCGGTACAGCACTTGCCGCAGGCGGCGCCGCGGTGGCGACAGCCGGGCTTGCTGCAGGTGCGGCAGGTCTCGCCGGCGGAGCGCTCGTGGGCGCCGGCAGGATGGGCGCAAGCGCTGTCACGGGCACCGCAGCGGCATATCGCAGTGGCGGCCTCACGGGCGTCGCAAATGCGGCCGCCTCTGCAGCAGCAAGTCCACTTCGCAGGATGGCCTCGACGGTTGGCGGAGGCGGTCAATCGACGAGCACTTCAGCTCAGACCGCGAGCGGTAGCCCCACTTGGGCTCAGCGCATCAAGCAAGGTCAGGGCCTTGATCGGGGGGTATCGGCGGCAGTTCATGCAGTCAAATCCGGCGATCCCGGTGGCAGCGGCAGCTCGGTCGATCTCTCCCAGGAAGAGCGCCGATGAGAGGGATTTCCGAGAACGGCGCATGGCCGTCGAACTCCGCTCGGCCTGTTCCGATGATCAGCTGTTCTCGTGGGTCCTCTGCAGTGCGTCGGCTGGGTCGTCAATGCGTCATTCAAGCCTCTCGCATTCTGTCCTTGACGCTGACGCCAGCTCTGATCTGGCAAGCGATCCATGGCCAGATCCCGTCCGACACGTCGCTGCGCCAACGGCCCCTTCTTCTCGGTGTCGCGGGTGCGAAGGCAGGATTGGGCTCGGTTCTTTTGCCGCGCAATCCGGCGCAGCTCCCGGAAGTAAGGGGACTCAGTCGCAGCATTCGCCGCCGGCGGTGCAGAAGCTGCCACATCGTACGGTGCTTGTGCGTGTTCGCGCGCGTGATCCGCATCGAGCAGCCGACATGAGCAAAACGCCGTCTGCTGCCGGCTCGCTACGATGGATCAGGGATACTCAGGGGAAGTTCAATGTTTAAGAGATCAGCAACGCATTATGGCCGCGCGCCGGCGGCACTCACCCCTTATCAGAAGGCAGGTCAAGTCTGGGACGAGCGCATCGGCTCGGCCCGCCTGCAGGCGAAGAACTGGCGCTTGATGGCGTTCGGCTGCCTTGCTCTGTCTTGCAGCCTTGCCGGCGGGCTGATCTGGCAATCGACACAAGGAACGATAACGCCGTGGATCGTCGAGGTCGACCGGCTCGGTCAAGCTCAGCGGGTCTCGCCTGCAAGTTCCGACTACGACCCGACGGATCCACAAATTGCCTGGCACCTGGCGCGGTTCATCGAAGATGTGCGCGCCCTGCCATCCGATGCCATCGTGCTGCGGCAGAATTGGCTCCGGGCCTACGACTTCACGACCGATCGCGGGGCCGTCGCACTCAATGAATATGCCAGGGCAAACGACCCATTCGCCGGGCTCGGCAAGGCGCAGATCTCGGTGGAAGTCTCCAGCGTCATACGGGCCTCGCCCGACAGCTTTCGTGTCGCATGGATTCAGCGCGCTTACGAGAACGGCTCGCTCGCCTCGACCGAGCGATGGACAGCCATCCTGAGCATCGTCATCCGAACGCCGCGTGATGCCGATCGGCTGCGCAAAAATCCTCTCGGAATCTATGTGAATTCGATCAATTGGTCCAAGGAGTTGGGGCAGTGAAAGTATATCCTTGCGAGTTCAGGACAGCGCCAATGAAGAGGGGCATCACTTCCGCAGCCGTCATGCTTGGCTGCATGCTCAGCGGCTGCTCGACCTTCATTCCACCCGAAATCAGCTATGACACAGATGTGCCGCCGCTGCCTGTGGCGGCAGCGCCGGCGGATGATCGTCCGCGTCCCCTGCATGTGCCTCCATCCTGGAAGCCGTCGCTTGGCGGCAAGCCGGGCACCAAGGAGGATGTCGAGCCGGTCAACCGGATCGAAATCGCCAACAGTGCGGCGCGCGTCGAGCCGAGGCGGAGAGGCTATTTCAACGCCGCACAGATCTACAGCTATAGCCCGGGCGCGCTCTATCAGGTCTATGCCGCGCCGGGACAGATCACCGACATTGCTCTTGAGGAGGGGGAGCAGTTGACCGGCTCCGGCCCGCTCGCAGCCGGCGACACCGTGCGATGGGTCATCGGCGACACCGAAAGCGGCAGCGGCGAGGAGCGCAGGGTGCACGTGCTGGTCAAGCCGACGCGCGCCTCCATCGAAACCAACCTCGTGATCAATACTGATCGGCGCACCTATCTCCTCGAGCTCCGCTCGCGCGAGAAGCCCTACATGCCATCGGTCGCGTGGTACTATCCGCAAGATCGGATCAAGCGGCAGCAATTGACTCCTGTTCCGCTGCTCCCAGAGCTTGCACAACGGCGCTTTCGGTATGCGATCGAGGGGGACAATCCGCCGTGGCGCCCCCTTGCAGCCTACGACGACGGCCGAAAAGTCTACATCGAGTTCTCGCAAGGTATCGTCCAAGGCGAAATGCCGCCGCTGTTTGTGCTCGGGCCTGACGGTAAGAGCGAAATCGTCAATTATCGCACCTTTGGCAGCGTCCTGATCGTCGACCGCCTGTTTGCGGCTGCCGAACTGCGGCTTGGTGGAGAACATCAACAAAAGGTTAGGATCGTCCGCACCGACGGGAGGTTTTCGTCATGACGGAAGAACACCGCGAAGATGAGACCTCCCCGGACGGCGAACAGGAGACAGGTGAGCTCGAGGATGGGTTTCGGCTCCGGCCCGAATACCCGAGCGTCACCCGCTTGTCTCGCAAGGTGCTGCTGACCGGATCCGCGCTCTGCCTGGCGCTGGTCGCCGCGGCGGCGACGTGGGCGCTCCAGAAACAACGGCCGCGTGAGGCCGCTTCCGAGGAGCTCTATCTGGCTGAGCGTCACAATGTTGCTGAGAGCGTCACAGCGTTGCCGCCGGACTACTCGAAGGTCACCCCTCCTGTCCCCCAGCTTGGTCCACCTCTTCCCGGCGATCTCGGCAGACCAATCCTGGCCGCCAAAGGCCAGATCGCCGCGCCAGGCGCTGCGGCCGACCAGGAACAGCAACGCCGTGACCAGGAACAAGAGGCGGCTCGTGTAAGCCGACTGTTCGCCTCTACCAATGTGAGGGACACGGCAGCGTCGAGCGGAGCCCAAGCAGGTGGCGCCAATGCTCCCTCCCTGATCCCCAGCAGCGAGGATGGGTCACTGCAAAACGCTCAGGACCGGAAGCTCGCCTTCGTAAATGCGGCCACCGATCGACGAACGACCAGTCCAGACCGCCTCGTGAAGGCGCCATCACCTTACGTGGTGCAGGCCGGATCGGTTATCGCCGGGGCCCTGATCACCGGCATTCGCTCCGATCTGCCTGGAATGATCACAGCTCAGGTAAGCGAGAATGTTTATGATACGCCCACCGGGCGCTTTCTCCTCATCCCCCAGGGCGCCAGACTGACTGGCATCTATGACAGTCAGGTGAGCTTCGGCCAGAGCCGCGTGCTGCTCGTTTGGACCCGGTTGATCATGCCGAACGGCCGCTCGGTCGTCTTGGAGCGCCAACCGGGGACAGACACGCAAGGCTATGCCGGCCTTGAAGATCAGGTTGACAACCATTGGGGTGAGCTGTTCAAGGCGGCGGCGCTGTCGACCTTCCTGGCTGTTGGCTCGGAAGCGGGTGCAGGTTCCGATGCGAGCAATAGCAACAGCGCAATCATTGGTGCCCTCAGGCGCGGTGCATCAGATTCGCTGAACCAGGCCGGCCAACAAGTGGTCCGCCGTAGCCTCAATATCCAGCCGACCTTGACGATACGCCCGGGTTACCCGGTCCGCGTCCTGGTCAACCGTGATCTCATTCTTGAACCTTATAGAGGCTAGCCGCATGCCTAAATTGAAGATTGCAGCGCTTGTGGACGATCGGCCTGTCAAAATGACGGTCGAACTCGCGGCCCATGTTCACCGGGATTTGCACGTCTATGCCGATGTGCTGGCGAAGCAAACCGGACAGGCCGTCGAACCTGCCAAGCTCATTGGCCCGATGTTGGCGCGCTTCATGGCGACAGACCGGGCTTTTGCGAAATCAAAACGTCAAGCCCGCTCTTCCCCTCCTGAAGAATAACATTCTCTCAGAAGGGCTAGGAAGTGGGCGACAACAGATCTTTCATCGCCGGTTCTGACATGAGCTGACATTGTGATCCGACTGGGTCCCCTTGCGTCGTGCAGTTCGCGATACACCACCCCTGGGAATCCGGCGTGAGCTTCGGATGCCAATAACGGCGTGACGCCGCGGCCAATGCTGACGAGACTGGTCAGCTTGCTGCGGCTCACGTCGCAGGCTTCGATTAAGGCCCCGTTTCCATGAGCCGCCAGTTTGCAGACCAGAAGGTCTTCGACTTCTCTTGCGGGATCATCGCGGCTGACGAGAACGGTTCGACTGTGCAGATCGGCGCAGGAGACCGACTCGTTCTGAGCTAACTCATCATTCTTGGCGAGTGCGATGAGAATACCTTCACGCCATAGGGGAAAGGCCGCCGTGAGCAGCATGGAAGATAGACCGTCTGGCGCGATGGCGATATCGAGCGAGCCCGTCTGAAGCGCGATCAGGAGTTCCGGCATGACGCGTTCAAGGACGGCGACCTTGATTTCCGGATAACGGCTTTGAAACTCGGCGATCGCAGGTGTTATTCGTCCTGCGGAGACGAATGGGCAGAAGCCGATAGCCAGGTGATCCGCCCGCTTGGACAGGGTCAAGACTGTCGCCTTCGATAATGAATCGACCTGCTCGATGATAAGCTTTGCCGTCCTCAGGAATGTCGTACCAGAGGCTGTTGGATTCATCCCGTATCTCGATCGCTCGAACAAGCGGGTACCAACCAGGCATTCCAATCGTCCGATCGCCCGACTGATGGCCGAGTGTTCGACACCCAGCACCCTGGCTGCGCTCCGAATGCTGCCCGCTTCATTGACTGTCACAGCAACGCGCAGATGTTGTAAACTTATTGGATTGGATATTGGTCGCTGTGTCTGACAGGCAAGGTGGTCGATTGGAGGCATTTACAAATCAAGGTGCGGCGATTTAAGTCGGATGAGTTCTGCGGGCAGCGAGCCGGCAGTCAGGCGGCGTGCGACAGGACTGGAGTCCAGAGAACTGGGCCGGCGAGTCCACCGGCCGCACGTATCCTGTCCAAAGCATTGAGCGTGATTTCCAGGTGGCCGGCGACAGCAAGCGTGTTTCCAATTTCACAAGGCGATGCAATCCGGCGAAGCGGCCATCCTGCGCGCCTCAGAATTCGCTCCATCCGGACGTCGGTGACTGTGACGATGCTCGTGAGCTGTCGAGACAGACCAAACTCAATCATGCCCGCGAAGAGTTCGTAAGTTGCCCTCGCAAGCCCGTGTGCCGCCTTCGGAGCATCTGAAGGAAGATCAACTGCAAAGCGGCTGCTCTCCCACACATGAGGATCCGATGGGGCAGGGCACTTTCCCAGGAGCACAGAAAAGGTGTCGCGGATCATCGTCGGGCCGGTTGTCGGCAAAAGGCGAACCGACCCCTGCACCAGTCCCTCGACCGACGTTTGGACGAGATATACCGGACCTAGCGCGTCAAACTCGTCGGTCTCCATCTCGCCGGAACTGTGAACGCTCCAATCTAATCTTTGCTTGAAGACGCGATGCCGCAGCCTGTGCATGGCCGCTAGCGTTTGGGAGAACGCGCCGTGAAATGGTTCGGCAATCAGTTGAATCATGACCCCTCCTGTCCGGATTTCGACTATATGGGAGAGCCGGGTGCAAATGGCACCACGTACAACTAGAGGGGCGGCGCGGCCCTAATCTTGCCTAACTGCCTTAGCAGCGCCAAGTCGTGAAGTCGCTTCGGCCAATGTCCTCACGCCCAGCTTGTTCTTTGCATTATTCAAATAGGACTTCACGGTATTTGGCGATATCTGCAGGATCTGCCCAATCTCCCATGTGGTCTTGCCCTTTGCGACCCAGTCGAGGCACTCCATTTCGCGACGTGAGAGTTCAACGTTAGCGATCATCAGTTCATGAGAAAGCTTTTGCCGCACGCGCCGGTCGAAAGAAATGGCCATGAACTGGAGGACCTCCGAGCGGCGCTCTATGCTCAATTGAAATGCTCGGTCATTCTGGTCGGTGGCAAACGTCAAGGCGGCCATGGAGGCGCCGTTGTGGATTGGAACGGTGAATCCCAATCGGATCCCACACTGAGCAGCTTCGTCGAGCAAGCTTCGCTGCGCCCGAGAAATCAATCTATGAGGTTCCCTGTGGTCCCAGCTAAAGGGCTCCGTGGTCTCCAGCGCACGCTCGATAATGGGGTCGAGGCGCTCATAGTGACTGCGCACATAATGCGCAACCCAATTGGCGGGATACGTGGAAATCACGAGGGCGTTCTCACCCCGTCTCTTCGGCCAGGCCAGATAAGCCAAACATGGCAGCTCAAGTGCGCGTCCGGTGACCGCCAAGGCGTCGCTAAAGCCATCAGCGTGGTTCGCGTTGATCAGCAGATTGAGAAAATTTTGGAAGATACGGTGCGTGCTCATTCGCATACGATTCGGTAGAGAAGATGAGCGACGTTACGAGTCCCTTTGCTGCGTAAAGGCAAGTTGTTCGAAAGTCTCGCGACGTCACACTGTTAACCGACCAGCGATCGAGCTGCACCTATTCAGCTCACGTCCACTTTCGACACGGCGCAACCGACATCACTGTTCTGGGCGGTTCTGTAGGCGAGAACCGCCAAAGAGCGCAAGGACGACAAGCCCTGATAGTTTGGCGGTCATCTTCCACACACGCAACTACACTTAGAGGCCGCAGTCCTGCGCTCATCGCAGAATTTGGCAGGATAAATGCGCGTACGCCGGGATTCTTCGCGGATTTACTCCCAAAGTGGTCCTACGTTCTCTACGGCAGGCGAGGCGGGGCTGAGGAAAAGCTAAGAGATAATTTTTCGTAGGCAGACGGGGCCGTGCGCGTCAAGCGCCGCCCAGCGTTCTGCTCGCCGTCCAGTTGGAGACTTTTCTATGCGTCGTCGAAGCGGCCTTTCGAAAATGCCTACACTTTTGCGATCATTGCTCTCGATCGCCAACTAAGGGGACGACGGCAAGAGACGGGGTTCTGAAGTGCATGAATTGATCAGGCAGACCGCCTGCAGTGTTGTCGAAAAATTGCGGAATGGCGAAGTAAGCCCCCTGGAGCTGCTGGACGCGCTGGAGCAGCGGATCGGGCAAGTCGACGGCAAGCTTAACGCGCTGCCCATCCTTTGTTTTGATCGCGCGCGCACACATGCTCGTACGCTGATGGAGCGACCTACCGGCGCACGTGGGCTGCTGGCCGGTCTTCCCGTTCCCATCAAAGATCTGATTGACGTTGCCGGCACTCGCAACACACAGGGCTCCCCGATCTTCAGGAACAAAATAGCTGAGACGTCGGACATCTTGGTCGAGCGCATCGAGCAGAATGGTGGTGTTGTTTATGCAAGATCGAACACCCCCGAGTTCGGAGCGGGGGCCAACACGGTCAATGAACTCTTCGGAGCAACGCTCAATCCGTGGAATCCAGCTCGCTCTGCTGCTGGCTCGTCCGGAGGTGCCGCGGTTGCGATCGCCGCCGGCATGGCTTGGGTTGCGCATGGCTCTGACATGGGGGGCTCACTCCGAAATCCGGCGAGCTTTTGCGGTGTAGTGGGTCTTCGGCCGAGCTTGGGCCGAGTGGCCCGAACTCCCAAATCTAAAATCGACCGCAACCTCGGCATACACGGACCAATGGCGCGCAATGTCGAGGACGTTGCGCTCCTGTTGGACGCAATGAGTGGTGAGCATCCTGCCGATCCACTGTCCTTGCCGGCACCCGCAGAATCGTTCCTGACGACCACGCGCACGGCAAAGAGACCAAGACGGGTTGCCTATTCGGCCGATCTGGGCATTACACCCGTGGATCCTCAAATTGTGGAAATTACCCGCGGCGCTGCAGCGCGCTTCGTCGAACTTGGTGTAATCGTCGAAGAAGCTCACCCCGATCTTCGAGAAGCTCAAGAGTGCTTCCACGTTCTCCGCGCATTCGATTTCGCTATTAGCAAAGCTGCTCTACTTCGAAGCCATCGCGATCTGCTCAAGCCGGACGTCGTTTGGAACATCGAAGAAGGGCTGAAGCTTTCTATCGAGCAACTCGAACGCGCCGAGGAGCAGCGAGTTGCCATGGTGGTGCGCGTACTTAAGTTTTTCGAGAAGTACGATCTTCTCTTGACGCCGGCAACAATCGTAGAGCCTTTCCCCGTGGCCAACAGCCACGTCATGGAGTGCGACGGCAGACAATTTGAGAATTACGTGGATTGGGTTGCCATCGCTTTTGCAATCACCCTCGTCTGTTGCCCCGCGATGTCTCTGCCCTGCGGTTTCACGAGTTCCGGCCTTCCGGTAGGCTTGCAAATGGTCGCTCCCCCTCGAGCCGACGGGCAGTTATTGGCCGGTGCTAAACTGCTTGAAGATAGTTTGGGGCTACTCGGCAGTACGCCGATCGATCTGGGGCTCGCAACATGAATGGCACAATCGCGGTTCTCGGCTGCGGGCTTATAGGCCAAAGCTGGTCGGCGCTATTCACTGCCTATGGTTATGACGTCGTCGGCTGGGATCCAGCGCCAAAATCGCAGTCCCTGTTGCAAGAAGCGATTTCTCGATGTCAGAAGCAGGTTTTTCGTCCCTCGGAACTTGAATCAGGCCTTGGTTCCTTTCGCCTTGTCGAGACACCGGAACAGGCGGTTTCCGACGCCTTTTGGGTTCAGGAAAACGCACCCGAAGTGCTCGAGTTAAAAGGAGAGCTCTACGGCCGCGTTGAGGCGGCAGCCCATCCCGATACGGTACTCGCAAGCAGTACATCCTCTCTAACTTGGTCACAGCTTGCCACCAGCCTAAAACGAACCTCGCGATTCATTACTGCTCATCCCTTCAATCCTCCACACATCATGCCGCTAGTGGAGATTTATGGGGCCGATGCTGATCTTCGGACGACGGCTGTGTCGTTCTTTCGCGGGCTCGGCCGCGAGCCAGTTCTTTTAGCCCGCGACGTAGTAGGGCACATCGCCAACCGGCTTGCTTCAGCACTCTGGCGTGAAGCGGTCAACTTAGTCGCCGAGAATATTGCTGATGTCGCCGCTGTCGACGCGGCGCTCGTGCATGGACCTGGGCTGCGCTGGTCAGTGGTCGGTGCACATATGGCCTACCACCTTGGTGGGGGTCCTGGGGGAATTGAGCATTACCTGCGACATCTCGGGCCTAGCCAGGAACGCCGATGGGCCACGCTAGGTCAGCCACAGCTTACTCCCGATGTCTGTACCCGTCTGGTCGCTGGCGTCCATGCAGAGGCGGATGGCAGATCGATTTCCGAATTAGAAGGTGAACGTGATCGCGCACTCTTGAGACTCCTTGCCGCGCGGAGTTCAATTTAAGCATATGGACAAGCTCAGCGTGGGTTGACTTCAGCGACAATTGGAAGACAACCTGTACATCCGAGCCGGCGCTCGCAGGACTGACGCGCCGTTGACATTGGCCAAAGCTGTTGCCTGACGGCGCTATCAAGCGTGAATTGCACCAAACAATCATCATTGCCAAGCCGCCGACGGCGCGTGGCACGCTCCCTCAGTCTGAGCTGCTGCCGGTTTGATGGACACCGAGATTAGGTGTTTCATGAAGCCGGAGGTGGGCGATGAAGAGACGGAAGTTTAGTCGCAAGTTCAAGATCTAGGCGGTCAAGCTGGTCCGGAAACGCGGGGTGTCGGTGGCACAAGCCGGCCGCGACCTGGACGTTCATGAGAACGTTCTGCGCAAATGGGTCAAGGAGTTCGGCTGCTGATTCCGCTTGATGTCGCCCACCATTCCGGGATGATGTCGCCCGGGGTATCGCAAGAGCGAACCCGGGGTGACGAGGCCTCTTCTGGCTCCGATACGGTCCCGCCTTTCGTTGCGAAGGGGGACCTGGATGCCGACGGAGAGGCTTGCGATGCGCCATGTGCGCGATGTGATCAGATTGAAGTCGGCTGGGATGCCGACCCGCGAGATTGCGCGGCGGTTGGGGACGGTGCCTTCGACGGTGCGGTTGACGATCCGCCGGTTTGAAGCGGCGGGGCTGACCTGGCCATTGCCCGACGGCATCACCGACGCTGTGCTGGAAGCCCGGTTGTTCGCCAGCGCGGGAGCCGGTCTCGGCACCCGGCGTGGCCATCGCCGGCAGGCGGAGCCGGACTGGGCGGCGGTGCACCGCGAGCTCCGGCGCACGCACGTGACGCTGTCGATCCTGTGGGAGGAGTACATCGCGGGCGAACCCGGCGGGTATCGCTATTCGCGGTTCTGCGAGCTCTACCGGGCCTGGGAAGGCCGGCTGTCGGCGACGATGCGCCAGTCGCATGCAGCCGGCGACAAGCTGTTCGTCGATTATGCGGGCGACGGCGTGCCGGTGGTGATCGACCGGTTTACCGGCGAGCGGCGCACCGCGCAGATCTTCGTCGCGGTGCTCGGCGCATCGAGCTTCACCTGCGCGCAGGCGACCTGGACGCAGGGGCTCGCCGACTGGATCGATGGCCACGTCGGCGCCTTCGAGGCGATCGGCGGCGTGCCGGCACTGCTGGTGCCGGACAACACCAAGGTCGCCGTGATCAAGGCCTGCCTGTACGATCCGCAGATCAACCGCAGCTACGCCGACATGGCGGCGCAATACGGCACCGCCATTCTGCCGGCCAGGCCCACGGCGGCCACGGGACAAGGCCAAGGTCGAGCAGGCGGTCCTCATGGTCGAGCGCTGGCTGCTCGGACGGCTGCGCCATCGGACCTTCCACAGCCTCGCCGAGGTCAACGCGGCGATCGCCGAGTTAATGACCCGGCTCAACGAGGAGCGACCGATCCGGCGGCTCGGCGTGACCCGCCGCAAGCTGCTGGAGGAGATCGACCGGCCGGCACTCAGGGTCTTGCCGGAGAGCCCTTACGTGTTCGCCGAGTGGCGGATCTGCCGGGCCAGCATCGACTACCACGTCGAGGTCGAGGCGCATTACTACAGCGTCCCGCATCGCTTCGTCCGCGCCGAGGTCGAGGTGCGCTTCACCGCCCGCACCGTGGAGATATTCCACAAGGGCGAGCGGATCGCCGCGCATCAGCGCATGAGCGGCAACCACAAGCACACCACCGTGCCGGAACACATGGCGTCCAGTCATCGGCGCTACGCCGGCTGGACCATCGAGCGCATCCGCAAGGAGGCCGCCGCGATCGGGCCGGCCACCGCCGCGCTGTGCGACCTGATCCTCGATGAACGCACGCACCCCGAGCAGGGCTTTCGCACATCGGCGCGCACCTACGGCTCAGTCAAATCGATCCTCGCCAACAATCTCGATCGGCGGCCTTCACCCAAGCGGCCCGCGGACGACGCGCCGATCCTCCATCCCAACAACCGCGGGCCGCGCTACTACAACTAGGAGATCACGCCTTGCTCACGCATCCGCCCCTCGATCAACTCTACACGCTCGGCCTGCATGGCATGGCGAAGGCGCCTTCGCCGACATCGAAGCCGGCGGCGAGGCCGCAAGCCTCGGCCACGCCGAATGGCTCGCGCTCCTGCTCGAACGCGAAGCGTCGCTGCGACGCGACAAGCGGCTGTCGAAGCGGCTGCAATACGCCAAGCTGCGCCAGGAGGCCTGCGTCGAGGACATCGACTATCGCACCCCGCGCGGCCTCGACCGCAGCCTGCTGACGATGCTGGTCGAAGGGCAATGGATCGACGACCACGCCACCTTTTGATCTGCGGGCCCTCCGGCGTCGGTAAGAGCTGGCTCGCCTCAGCGCTCGGCAACAAGGCCTGCCGCGACAATCGCTCCGTGCTTTATCAGCGCGTCCCACGGCTGTTTAGCGATCTCGCTTTGGCGCGCGGCGACGGCCGCCACTCCCGCCTGCTGCGCGCGCTTGGCCGCGTCGATCTCCTCATCTTTGATGGTGTGGACGGCCTCACCTCAACGGCATCATAGTGCCAAGGCGTGGTCGCCAGAGCGCCACAAAGAAGGGGGACCGTCCGAGATGAAGTTTATTAGAATAGGCGTTGATCTCGCCAAGAACTATTTTCAGATTAATGCGCTGTCTAGTGAGGATGCACCAGCCGTAAAGCGCAAGCTGACGCGCCGGACGATGCGCGAGTTCTTCTCGAGGATCGAGCCGTGCCGCGTTGGCATGGAGGCTTGCGGCTCAGCCCACTATAGGGCGCGCGAACTGAAGGCCATGGGACACGATGTGTCTCTGATGCCGCCGGCCTACACAAAACCCTATGTCAAGCGAGGTAAGAACGATGCCGTCGATGCGGAAGCCATCTGTGAAGCGGTCTCGCGCCCTGCCATGCGTTTTGTGCCGATCAAGAGCGCTGATCAGCAAGCGACCCTGATGTGGCACAAGACGCGCGAGCTGCTGGTCAAACAGCGAACGATGAGCGTGAACGCTCTACGCGGCCATTTGGCCGAATTCGGTCTTGTCGTCGCCAAGGGCACCGGCCGCGTCGACGAGCCTTTAGGCCTCGCAGAAGGCGATGCGACTCTTCCCGACGCCGCTGTCCTGGCCGCGAGGGTTCTCGGTCAGCAAATTGATGCGCTCGGAGGCGCACTCGATGATTTGGAGAGGGAGATCGCCAAGGCTCACGCGCTCAGCGAGACGAGCCGTTCGCTCGGAGAAATTTCCGGCGTTGGCAAGCTTGTTGCCTCGGTAATTACAGCCAGTGTACCAGACCCAAGCGTATTCAATTCGGGACGGGATTTTGCTGCCTGGCTGGGTCTGACGCCCAGGCAAATTTCAAGCGGGGGTAAACCAACTCTCGGAACCATCACCAAGGCGGGTAATCGATATATAAGGAAGTTACTCGTTCTCGGAGCAACATCGCTTCTAAACGTTGTGGAAAAACGCCGCGGCGGCTTGCGCGACTGGATTGTCGGGCTTTTGGCTAAAAAAGCCGGCGCGGCTTGTGACCGTCGCCCTCGCCAACAAGCTTGCTCGGATCATCTGGGCAATGATGAAAACCGGAGAATGCTTCCGCACCGAGATGTTCGCCAAACTTTGAGTGTCGGACAGCCGCATCGAAGAGTTATAAGCTTGGTAAGTGCAAGAAAGGCATGATGAAAGACAACGGTCGCCACCGAAAACCAGGAAAACCCGACCAGTCGTGTGAGCCTCAAAGCTCGCATCCTTGATGTGACCCCTTGGTTGTCGGACTTCATCAGGGCCAGCGGAGATATGATCCGCGCTAAACGCCGGACATACGATCGCAGCCGTCCAAGTCGTTCGAAGTGCCAAATTGTGCTTGCCATCAGAGGCCGTCCACATACGACGACTGGGGCCTCGAGCCGCTTGACGCCGCGGCCCGCCACGACCTCCTGGAGATCCTCGAGGACCGCTACGGCCGCGGCTCCACCATCGTCACCAGCCAGCTCCCGATCGATCAATGGCACGCGCTGATCGGCGAGCCGATGACTTCATGATGCCTCCTCCTTCGAACGCTTGGTGTGTTGTACTCGATTGCGAAGCTGACTGATTTGTTCGTCTGAGAGCTCGATCTGCCATGGCTGGCCTTTGGTTAACTGACGACCTGCCAGCATTCCGCGCGCGAGATAGTCGAATACCGTCTGCGGGGTTACTCCAAGCTCAGCCGCTGCGCCCTGAATCGAGAAGCTGCCGTCGGGCCAGCGCATCGGATTCTTGTCTACGCCGTTGATTTTGACCGTGGGAATGCCCCAGCGGGTGCGCAACAGCCGGACGTTCTCGCCTTTGAAAGCGCAGCCTCGGGCCGCGACAAAGCCTTCCTGATTGAGGATTGCCGCGATCTCGGCATCCATTTTATGTTCAGCATTCAACTCGACGATCCGTCGCCGCAACCGATCAATGTCAATGTAGTTGCGGTAGGTATGAACGCGCCGTTGTACGTGATGCTCGCTGGTTGTGGCGGTCTGCCAGACGACGGGCCAAGCGAGAAGCGTCGAGGCTCACCACAAGGCCGGCGTTGCCAAGGCCGATCTCGGCAATGAGCTTCTGGAAACCATGACGATCCACAGCGCCAGCTCCGGACTTGCCCAGATCCTCGTCAATGACCTGGACGCGCTCCGGCGGCCAGCCCAGACCGATGGCCCGATCGACGAGGCGGTACTGCAGCTCGGTGCTCTCCTGGTGCTGGCGCACCTGGTTCACGGATGACTGCCGCACGTAGACGTAGGCCAACTTGGCTCGGTGTGCGGTCGTGAGCCGCTCGTCAGCGACGGTCGAGCTGATCAGCACGACCCAGTCTCCTTCCGGCCGTGCCGGGAACCGCTTGCATTCGCCGCAGCAGCGTGGCGAGGATTTGAGCGATCTGGGTTTGCGTCGCGGTCGACAGATTCGGCCACAGGCGCGGAATGTCGGCCGTCGGACGGCGGGGTGGATTTGCCAATATCGGCAGGGGTCGATACGCAACGCGACCTGGAAGCGGTCGGTGGGTCATCGCGAATCACCTTCTCGTCGAGAAGGCTCAGACTCGCGCTCAAATGTTGCATCAATGGGATCAGCGTACGGGCACTGATGCGCGGCAGATCGGCGGCGTTCGGGCGAGGCGTGATCGGCGTCTCGACAAGATCCGTCGACGCGATCCGAACTGCCCGCGGCCGGCCGTCCGGCAGCGCGACAACGACGTAGGCGGGACCGCCCCCGACCGCTCCTTCAGCACCTCAAGCCGGTGCCCAAAAAGAAAATGATGCGGGTCAGTGATCGTGACGTGAGACACGACCCGTTCCAAAATAGGGGCACTCTGTTGTGTTTGGTGATCCCACCTACGCCGACGCCGTCCTCGACCGCCTGGTCCATAACGCCCACCGGATCGATCTGAACGGCGAAAGCATGCGGCGAACCCGCAAACCTGACCGAAAGGCCTGAGCCTGTGGCGCTGTGGACATGCCGCTACGCTTGGACAACGCAAGAGCGTTGCCCACATGCCCACAGCAGGAACAACAGAAAAACCCGCCCGTCGAGCCGCGATTCAAGATTGACCACGCGGCTTCGCCGATGCCAGAAACCAGACAGCCAGAACGCCTCGCGCCCCGGGCGACATCAAATCGGAATGGTGGGCGAGATCATCTCGGAATACTGGAGGGTTCAAATAGGTCCCGCGTCGCAGATCTCGCCGCAAGTCCAGCGCGGGACCTATTTGAAGCTGGATTGAACGAAGCCGCGTCTTGTGAGCGAGGACCTATGGGGGCTCGATCTAGGCGCCGGTAGGCGCGATTGACCCGATGTCGGGCCCGCGAGCGAGTGTGGCCGCAGATTGCCGTTGATATTGGCAGCAGAGGATGCCGGCGTCGATAGCGTCGAACGGCGCGTCAAGCCCAAGCGGCTGACTATCGCCCGTTCGCCGCGCGTTGTGAGCGTGCTTGATCGTTCCGACGGAGAACGTCGGCATGGCGATGCCTGCAGTGGGAGCGAACAAGTCGAGGTAGTCGGTCATGATGTATCGCAGCGAGGTGCTGCGCGTCGCGGCGTTTGCGCACGCGGCACAGGCCCAATCTCGACCATGCGGCCTCCGCAGATGGGGCACAAGTCGAGGCGGTGACCAATGAGGATGGCGCAGCGCTCACGATAGTCGACAGCTTCGGCAGGCGGAGGCGGCTCTGGCGCCTTTAGCGCCGCTCGGATGCGCGCGAGTTTGGCGACGCGGCAGGCGTTCGCCAGGAAGCCAAAATGACGGATGCGGCGAAACCCCTTCGGCAATACGTGGAGCAGAAAGCGACGAAGGAACTCCTCAGTGTCGAGCGTCATCACTTTGGATCTGTTGCCAGCGCGATAATCCTTCCACCGGAAGCGGACGTGGCCCTGGTCACAGGTAAGGAGCCGGCCGTTGGCGATTGCAACGCGATGGGTGTAGCGCCCGAGATAGGCCAGAACCTGTTCTGGTCCGCCGAAGGGACGCTTGGCGTAGACGACCCACTCGACCTTGCGGAGGGCGGTTAGATGGCGGGCGAATGCCGCTGGCTCGACGAGGTGCGCGAGATGGCCGAAGAACTGGAGCTTGGTGCCATTGAACGCCGCCTGCAGGCGCTCCAGGAACAGCCGACGATACAATCGTGACAGGACGCGAACGGGAAGGAAGAAGCCGGGGCGACAATGAACCCAGCTTCCATCAGGGGCGATCCCGCCGCCTGGCACGAGGCAATGGGCATGCGGATGATGCGTCAGGGTCTGGCCCCAGGTATGGAGAATGGCGATCATCCCGGTCTCGGCACCGAGATGCTTCGGGTCGGCGCTGATGAGACGGATCGTCTCGGCTGCTGCCTTGAGCAGGATGTCGTAGACCGCCGTCTTGTTCTGCAGCGCGATGGCGGCCACCGGCGCCGGCACGGTGAAGACGACATGGAAATAGGGGACCGGCAGCAGGTCGGCCTGGCGCTCGGCGAGCCATTGGGCGCGCGCGAGCGCTTGGCACTTTGGACAGTGCCGATCGCGACAGCTGTTATAGGCGACGCGGACCAGGCCGCAGTCGTCGCACCGCTCGACGTGGCCGCCGAGCGTCGCTGTGCGACACGCCTCGATGGCCGCCATCACACGGCGCTGATCGGAGGACAGCCGAGGACCCTGCGCGGCACGGAAGGCGCCGCCGTGGCGGCGGAGGATGTCCGCCACCTCGAGCACGGGGCGCATATGCGCAGCTCAGTCGGGTGGGATCACCCTGACGGAGAGTCCATCGAATGGGCTGGTCGTGCGGGCGAGCAGGTTGGTCGCAACCTGAGCGTAGCGCGCGGTCGATCCCAGGTCGGCATGTCCGAGCAGAACTTGAATGATGCGAATGTCGATCCCGCTTTCCAGGAGATGGGTCGCAAACGAGTGCCGGAGCGTATGGACAGTAATCGGCTTGGCAAGCCGAGCGCGGCGGCGGGCGGCGCGGCAGGCCGCCTGGACGCAGCGGACGCTGACATGTTCACTTGGGTCTTGGCCTGGAAATAGCCACAGCCCCGGTCGGGCTCGCATCCAGTACGTACGCAGAATCTCCAGCAGTCGCGGAGAAAGCATCGCGTAACGATCCCTGCCGCCCTTACCGTTCTCGATGTGGATCAACATTCGCTTGCTGTCGATCGAGCTCACCTTCAGGCGGACGACTTCACTAACCCGTAAGCCAGCCGCATAAGCCGTCGCCAGCACGACGCGATTGCGCACCCCTGTAACCGCGTCCAGGAAGCGCTCGATCTCTTCGGCACTAAGCACGAGCGGGAGCTTGTCGGGCTTCTGGCCACCAATGATCCGCTCGAATGCCTCCGTCTGCCCGAGTGTGACGCCGTAGAAGAACCGCAGCGCGCAGGCCACCTGATTGATGTGGGACCACGAGCGCTTTTGGCCGATGAGATGTAGTTGGTAGGCGCGGACCTGCTCGAAACTCAACCGGTCCGGGGCATAGCCGAAATGGCGGCTAAACTTTGCGATCGCATAGATATAGGATTGTTGAGTCGACGGCGACAGATTGCGGACCGTCATGTCCTCGATCATGCGCTGCCGAAGAGGGCTCATCGTAGCCATCTGGGTCTCCTGTCTTGAGAGGGGTGGTGCGAAGACCAACATCCTCTCAGACAGGACACCTCAGTTCAGCAGGTTTGCCCCCTACTGCCGCGTAGCGGGTTCGTTCAATCCTGGGCGAGATCAAATCGGTACACCCCGGCGAGATCATTGGAATCAGCAAGTTCGGCTCCGACCCGGTGCAGGCCTTTCCCGGTCACGGGCAGATGAAGCCGGAGCAGCAGGAGATCGAGCGGCTGCGCCGTGAGGTCGCCAAGCTGAAGGCCGAGCGGGATATCCTAAATAACTGTCCAGCGTCGTGGCGCGCCTGCGCGGGATAGAAACAGCCTTGTGCTATCCTTTAGCTCGGAGGGTAGCGGCCGTCAGCTTATTGGAGGCACTGTCCCCGTTAAAAAACGTGGTCCATGGGCGCATGCGGACTTGAGAGTGGTGACGCCGTTTCGACGGCGATCCCGATTAGGAAGATGACAAATTGGCATAGCCCTGACCCTCCAGCCCATCATCGGACGGAGGAGTTGCGATGCCTAACAGGACAACCGACCGCGGCCCGGACCTAAAGCTGGTCAACCTCAGCCCGGCCGCTATCGATATCGGATCAAAGATGCACATGGCCGCGGTAAACCCGGCCTGCACCGACAAGCCAGTGCGTGCATTCGGCACATTCACGCAAGACCTGCATGAACTGGCGGACTGGTTCAAGATGTGCGGCGTGACCAGTGTCGCGATGGAATCCACTGGGGTCTATTGGATCCCAGTCTACGAGATCCTAGAACAGCGCGGGTTTGAGGTCATTCTGGTCAACGCGCGGTACGCCAAGAATGTACCTGGCCGTAAAACCGATCTCAGCGATGCCGCTTGGTTACGCCAGCTCCACTCCTATGGCCTGTTACGGGGCAGCTTCCGACCGATGCCGAGATCGCAACGTTGCGAGCCTATCTACGCCAGCGCGAGCGGCTCGTGGAATATGCTGCCGCCCATATCCAACATATGCAAAAGGCTCTGATGGAGATGAACCTGCAGCTCCATCATGTTGTGTCGGATATCACCGGCGCGACCGGCATGCGGATTATCCGAGCCATTGTTGCAGGCGAACGCAATCCCGACGTCCCGGCAACCTATCGGGACGTGCGCTGCCACTCATCGATCGAGACGATCCGCGCAGCGCTCGTAGGCAATGACCGCCACGAACATGTTTTCGCGTTAGCTCAATCACTGGAGCTCTACGACGTTTATCAGGCAAAGATGCTCGACTGTGATCGCAAGCTCGAAGTCCTGATCAGTGCATTGAACACCAAAGGAGCAAGACCGGTCGGAAACCTAGCCAAGCCGCGCGTAAAGACCAA
This sequence comes from Bradyrhizobium sp. CCBAU 53351, assembly GCF_015291745.1. Taxonomy (NCBI): domain Bacteria; kingdom Pseudomonadati; phylum Pseudomonadota; class Alphaproteobacteria; order Hyphomicrobiales; family Nitrobacteraceae; genus Bradyrhizobium; species Bradyrhizobium sp. CCBAU 53351. Next base: position 922,226 of record NZ_CP030060.1, on the reverse strand, counting down.
GCAGGTCAACACCCCCACCTTCGATGTCAGGACCGCACTGTACAGAGTGCGGGGCGTCGATTTGACTGAGATCCACGGGTTGGGTCCGTCGCTCGCATTGAAGCTCATTGGCGAGTGCGGTATCGATCTAACGGCATGGCCGAGCGCCAAACACTTCACTTCCTGGCTCTGCCTCGCACCCGGCAACAAGATCTCCGGCGGCAAGGTGCTGTCTTCGCGCACACGGAGATCTTCAAGTCGCGCAGCTGCGTTGTTGCGTTTGGCAGCCACAACCGTGGGGCGGAGCGAGACAGCGCTGGGAGCATTCTATCGCCGGTTGTCAGCACGTGCGGGTAAATCGAAGGCGGTGACGGCGACGGCTCGCAAGATTGCGGTTTTATTCTACAACACACTCCGGCACGGCATGAGCTACAAGGATCCTGGCGCCGACCAATATGAGCAGCAATATCGTAGCCGCGTCCTCGCCAACCTACAGCGCCGGGCGAAATCGCTAGGCTTCGTGTTGCAGGCCATCCCGGGCGACGCCAATCCGGCTGTTTCTTAGGAAGGCCGCAGCCTACTTCGCGAAGGAAGCGACATGAAGTTCCCCTTCGTTGCGAAGCACCGGACGATCTGGCCGGTGGCATGGCTATGCGATGCGCTGGGGGTGTCGCGGTCGGGCTTCCATGCTTGGCTGAATCGTTCGCCCAGCGCCAGATCCCGCAGCGACGAGGAGCTCGGCGGCAAGGTCAAGGCCAGCTTCGCCGCCAGCGACCGCACCTATGGCGCACGCCGAGTGTGGCGCGACCTGCTCGCCGAAGGGGCGGATTGTGGCCTGCACCGGATTGAGCGGCTGATGCGGCTGCAAGGCTTGCGGGCGCGGCCGCGACGTCGGCGCTTGCCGAAGGACAGCGGCGATCGACAGCTCGAGACCGTACCGGCGAACCTCCTTGACCGGCAGTTCGCCGCCGAGCGTCCCAACCAGAAATGGATCGCCGACTTCATCTATCTCTGGACGGCCGAAGGCTGGCTCTATGTCGCAGCGGTGATCGACCTGTTCTCGCGCCGCGTGGTGGGCTGGTCGATGAGTGCCGCCATGACCGCACAGCTCGTGACGGACGCATTGTTGATGGTCGTCTGGCGACGCGGCAAGCCGGATGCGCTGTTGCATCACTCCGACCGGGGCAGCCAAGGCGGATTCAAGCGGTCGTCGCAATACCAATTGTGTTCACTCACGATAGCAACTCGTCAAGGGCCTCTGCCGGCGTTTTCCAACCCAGGGTTTTTCTCGGTCGAGCATTGAGGGCCGCGGCCACAGCGGCGATCTCGTCGGCGCCGTGGACGATAAGGTCGGTGCCTTTCGGGAAGTACTGACGCAGCAGCCCATTTGTGTTCTCGTTGGTGCCACGCTGCCATGGGCTGTGCGGATCGCAGAAGTAGATTTGGACACCCGCGTCGATCTTAAGACGATCGTGCTGAGCCATTTCAGCTCCCTGATCCCAGGTCAGCGAACGACGCAGCTCTTCGGGCAAGCTGATGATGGTGCGCGTAATCGCGTCGCGCACCGCTTCAGCTCCGTGCCCTGCGAGAGTAGGCCCATTCTTCATGCGCGGAGCTTCGCCATGCCCCGCAAGCCGGGGAAGATGCAGCAACATCGTGAAGCGCGTCGTACGCTCAACCAGCGTGCCGATCGCCGAGCTGCCAAGACCAAGGATGAGGTCTCCCTCCCAGTGACCCGGCACCGCGCGATCGGCCGCTTCGGCGGGGCGTTGACTGATCATGATCTCCGGCGAGACAGAGCTCCTGTCTCGCCTGCGTACGCGCGCCCTGGGTACCCGCAACACGCGCCCCGTTCGCAAGCAGGCCGACAGTTCGCGGCGTAGCGCTCCCCGCCCCTGAACGAAGAGGGCTTGATAGATGGCTTCGTGGCTGATGCGCATCGTCTTGTCGTCCGGGAAGTCGATCGGCAAGCGTCGGGCAATCTGCTCTGGGCTCCAAGCCCTGGCCCATCGCCGATCCTTGCGCGGGCGGGCGGCCCTTCCACGGAACGGCGGGACCAGGAACGGCAGCGCCACTCAGGGTCGTGACGACGCCAGCCAGCGCTGCTCCCCATAAGTGCGCAAGGTTGTGTTGAGCGCAAGCTTGCTCGGTTTGGGTCGACGGGCCGATCGCTCGGCGTGCCATTGGGCTGTCGACGCACGATACTCCAGGCCGCCGCTGCTCGTCGCGGCATTGCGTCGTAGCTCACGGGAGATAGTCGAGACGGATCGGCTAAGTCGGCGCCCGATCTCGCGGCTCGAAAGGCCCTGAACGCGAAGAAGTGCAATCTCCTCACGTTCCGCAAACGAGAGGTACCGCCCGGACGGCGGCTTGGTCGAAGTACTGAACATCGCTGGTGCCATGCCGCCCGCGTCGGAACAATCTGGTTCCGACAGGCTGCGACATACCAGCCGCCAATGCAGCATCCTCGCTGGTCATCCCCTGCGCGATCCCCAACCAAAATCGCTGGAGTGCAGATCGCCCCGCTACCGGCGGTCGTCCCCGTGACGGCAACGGCGCCCGTCCAGAACGGTGTGATCGTCGCTTTCGAATCCCATCGCAACCTCCTTCGTTCAGGTGTTGCGACGACCGCTTGAATCCGCCCAGTACACAAGCGAGCAGTTCCAGCGCCTGATGGCCGACAACGGCATCGTTTGCAGCATGAGCCGCTCCGGCAACGTCTGGGACAACGCGGCGATGGAAAGCTTCTTCTCCTCGCGCAAGACCGAGCGTACGGCCAACAAGATTTATCGAACCAGAGACGAGGCACGCGCCGATGTGTTCGACTACATCGAACGATTTTACAACACGACGCGCAGGCACTCGACCATCGGCTATCTCAGCCCGGTTGAGTTCGGGCGTAAGGTGGGATTAGCTTGACCGGGTGTCCATCAAACCGGCAGCAGCTCAGTCACGTGTTTCTGTTTAGAATGCACGAGCCGCTCAACAGACACGCCAGATTGTTCATCCATGCGACGCCTTCGGAGCCACTTGATCTAGGACTGACAAAGCCTATAGCGCGCCAATCAGGATGAGAGCGCGTATTGCCTCATGTACTGATGCTCCCGGGTGCGATCGGTTGCCTCATTTATTTTGCTCCTGGCTTGAGTTGAGGAGGAGACCGGGTGCGGAGATGGCCGGGGTTTCGGAGCGCCCGGCCTCCTCCGCTGGTACCTCGCACGTCATTGGAGTGTTGTGACCTCGTACCCTGGCGGCATTTTCTCGCTAGGAGCGAACAGCAGCGCGTTCGCTTGCTCGCTGCGCCAGGATTTCAGCCGACGTTGAAGCGTTCGAAGAAGCTTGTTCGGATAGGCTCCAGGATATTCCTCCTGCAAGCGCGAGAGCAGTTCGCTGCCAGTCCGCCAAGGCTCGGTTTCAAACCATTTTCGCAACTCTGGCGTTGCTCGGATGTGCGGGTCGGGACGACGTCGGCCTCTCTCCGCCTTCACGAGTGGCCGATCCGTCGGTCGCATAGCTCCGTCCTTCCAGGCCGTGCGCAGGCTTGCCAGGAAGCGATCGATCGATTGCGATGCCGCAGCAGGATGGCCGATTGGTTGGGTGTCCCCGAGGACCGCGAGGCGCTCCTGCACGTCGCGGATGTCGCGCAACAACGCGACTGGATCGAGGGCGGCATAGATTTCTTGGAGATGATGGCGGACAGCGTCAGGCGTGCGGGCGTCCGCTGCCAGGCGCTGGTGTGGTGTAGCCGGCGCGCTGTATGTCTTGCGTACACGGGCACCGTCGCGCTGCTTGGCTATCAATTTGAACGAGGGTTGGAAGAAGTTCACGAACAGCCGCGCCGATCGATAGAGTTCAGCCAGCAGCTTGGCCGCTTCCAGGCGCCCTCGAACCGACGATAGCCGACTATCCTGCGCACGACGGCGCCGTTCTTCTGCTCGACGAACGCCTGGTCATTTTTTCGGTAGGGCCGGCAACGCGTGAAGACGATGTTGGCCGCCTCGCAGTAGGCTTTCAGCGTCTCGTTCATGAACACGGTATCATTGTCAGTATCGAAGCCGAGCAGCGCAAAAGGCAATTGTTTGCGCAATTCCGTCAGCACCGTGCTCAACAGCGTTTGTTCGCGCACGATCAGAGGAGCGCACTCCGTCCAGCCGGTAGCAATGCCGGTGAGCACGAGGGTCTGGATGAAGCTGCCGCGCGCAGATGGACCGCTATGCGCGACAAGGTCGGCCTCGACGAATCCGGGCGCCGGATCATTCCAATCTGCCGACGTCCTTATTGGAGCCCTGCGACGCAGGGAATGCGTCGCGTGCCGCTGTCGGGCGACATGGAAAATTGACCCCCTGACGACACGAGGAATTGCCCCCCTCGCGACACGGTCAGAACGGGGGTTTTTATGCAGCGACTCAGTTCAGGTCCTCTGCGGTTCAAAGATCCGCGGAGGGAGGCCATGCTGGAGCCGGACGAGGTTTCGGCGATACTCCGGCTCAACGAGCTGGGGTGGGGTAGCAAACGGATTGCCCGGGAGCTCGGGATTAGTCGCAACACGGTGAAGGACTACGTGGCGGCCGGCGGCTGGACACCCTATCGGCAGCCGCAGCGCAAAAAGGCGCTCGATGGCCAGGAGACCTGGCTCAAGGAGCGCCTGCGGCAGCACCACGGCAATGCCGATGTGATTCGCCAGGAGCTGGCAGCCGAGAAAGGCATCATCGTCAGCCTGCGCACGGTCGAGCGGGCGGTACAGCGCTATCGCCAGGAGCTTGCGGCCGAGGCGCGCGCGACGGTGCGGTTCGAGACACCGCCCGGCAAACAGCTGCAGATCGATTTTGGCGAGCGGCTGGTCGAGATCGGTGGCAGCAAGGTTCGCGCCTACCTGTTCGTCGCCACGTTGGGCTACTCGCGCCGGCACCATGTCAGAGCATTCCGCAACGAACGGCAAGAGAGCTGGTTCGATGGCCTGGAAAGCTCCTTCGTGAAGTTCGGTGGCGTGCCCGAGGAGGTACTGTTCGATAATGCGCGTGCGTTGGTCGTGGAGCACGATGCCGCGATGCGCACCGTCGTGTTCAATGACAAGCTGACCGCGTTTGCCAAGCACTGGGGGTTCCGGCCACGGGCCTGCGCGCCATATCGAGCCCGCACCAAGGGTAAGACCGAGAATGGCGTCGGCTACGTCAAACGGAACGCGGTCGCCGGCCGCACCTTCCCGAGCTGGGAAGCCTTTGAGGCGCATCTTGAAGCTTGGACGCGGGAGATCGCCGACCTACGCCAGCATGGCACGACTGGCGAAGCACCAATTGAGCGCTTCAGGCGCGCTGAGGCGCACGCGCTGAAGCCCATCGCTGGGAGGCCGCCCTTCCAGGCCGCACGTGAACTGATCCGGCGCGTGCAGGCCGACTGCGCGGTCGAGATCGATGGCAACGCCTACTCTGTGCCATGGCGGCTGATCGGCGAGACGGTGAGAGCGACGATCGCCGATGGCGTGGTGCGCATCCACCACGGGATCCATGAGGTGGCCGCTCATCCGATCTGTGTCGGTCGGCGCCGTCGCGTCGTTGACCCTAAACACTTTGAGGGCCTGACTGGCTTTAAACCGAGCCGTGCTGGCGAGCTCGCGTTATCGCCTGTCGCGCCGCCGTCGCCGACGCTGCTGCGGCCACTCGGCGAGTACGAAGCGATTGTGGGAGGGGGCTTCTGATGCGAGCCATTGTCCCCGACCGCCTGAGCGATATGCTGACGCGCCTGAAGCTGACGGCTGTCCGCGACCAACTGGATGGGTTGTTGGATGAGGCCGGTCGACAAGAGCTGAGCCTACGCGAGACTCTGGTGCTGCTGTGCGAGCGCGAGATCGCCCGCAAGGATGAGCGGCGCATCGAGATGACGCTCAAACTTGCTCGCTTCCCGTTCGTTCGCGATCTGTCGGGCTTCGACTTCTCGGCCCAGCCCTCGCTGGATCCGAAGCAGATACGCGAGCTTGCGAGCGCCCGCTGGATCGCCAATGGCGAGAACGTGCTGCTCCTTGGGCCACCTGGCGTTGGCAAGACGCACCTTGCGGTCGCGCTTGGGCGCGAAGCGATCCTGGCTGGGCATTCCGTTCAGTTCGTCGCAGCCACGACTGTCGTTGCGCAGCTTGCCAAAGGTCACAGCGAAGGCCGGCTCGAGGAGCGACTCGCGCAATTTGCCAAGCCAAAGCTCCTGATCATCGACGAGCTCGGGTATCTGCCCTTTGAACCCGATGCCGCGCATCTGTTCTTCCAGCTCGTTAGCCGTCGTTACGAGAGAGGCGCGATCCTGCTGACCAGCAACCGCAGCGTCGGCGAGTGGGGCTCGGTCTTCAGCGACCCCGTGGTCGCCACCGCGATCCTTGATCGTCTGCTGCACCACAGTCACGTAATCACGATCCGCGGCGACAGCTATCGCTTGAAGGAGAAGCGCCGCAGCGGACTTCTGCAGAAGCCCGCTGTACCAGAAGCCAAATCGGAGAAGAAGTCGTGACGCAAGCCGCTCGCTCGCTACAGCGCTATGAAGGGCGCGCTTCGCGAGCGGCTTGCTTCAGTCCTGCAAACAACAAGGGGGTCGCTTCCTCATGTCGTTGCGGGGTCAAATCCGGACGTCGCTTGACAGCCGCCGACGCTTGCGACCTAATCCTTCTCGGACCCCCACCAATGCGCGGTCGATCGTCGCAGCGCTCATTGCCAAAAGTTTGTCGCGGATCTCGGGGGTAAGGTCGAGGTGGCCATGCCGTTCCATCGCCTCAATCAACGCAGGCATTAACGCCTTCAGCCGCTTCCCGCAGATCCGGTCTGACGCCTCCCAAAGGAGCACGAGCGCGTTGTGTTCTACCTCATTATACATTCGACGTCGCGCCCTTCGGCTTGGGCGCGCGTCTTCCTCACCTCGAAGTAGTCGCATCGCCTGCTTGCGATGGAATCCGGTGATGTCGACGAACTCGTCCAATATCCGCGTCTTCTTCGCGCGATCCGAACGCCGATAGCGCGCGCCTGCTGCCGCCGTCAGTTCCTTCCGCGTTGCCATGCTTAGCCACCCCATCTTCGCCCCCGCTCGCTCCCGATCCAAGGGAGCAATTTACGTGAGGCAACGGCTCAGCATTTGGTAACAATTAGGGCGAGACAATGCGGAGTCTCACCCTGATCGCCGCCGCGCAAAAGCCAACCGATCGGAGGACGAGGCAAGGCTTAGGCAGTTTATTTTTGCTGTGCGAAGAGCCTTGGCCTCACACGTCTGCAAATGAAGGAGGCCGGCGCTCACACCACGCTTTTAGGCCCTCTCGGGCATCAGGTGATGTTAGGCTTTCGAAAAACTTCGCATTGATCTCGACCGGGTCAGCAGTGCCTCGACGAATTGAATTGAGCGACGTCTTCAGGCCCCGGAGAGAAGCCGGCGAACGCTGGGCGAGCATCCCGGCAAAATGCTCTAATCGCGCTTCAAGCGCATCCGAAGTACACACCTCGGTAAGATAACCCATCTGTAACAACGTGATGCTGTCAACTTGCTCGCCTGTTAGAAAAAGGCGTTTCGTTTGCGACAGGCCAAGCCGCTCCACGTAACGTCGTAAACCAGAATAGTAGTACTGAATACCGAGGCGAGAAGGAGACATTTGCAAGAGACATCCCCGCGTTCCGATACGAAAATCACATGCAAGCGCGAGGTCAGTAGCGCCTCCGTAAATGTTTCCATTCAGGCCGCATATAGTAGGAAAGGGGCATTCTTCGACAAGATCGCACATCGCGGCGAACAGGGCTGTACATGCCGCCGCACGATCACTCGACAATGTATCCAGGTCAAATCCTGAACTAAAACTTGGACCTTGAGCCGTTATCATTAGTACTCGCACGCTCGACTGCCGAGCCAAAGTCGCGACGATTTCAGAGAAAGTCTCGATGTCTGTTGGCTCGAACCGATTGTGCTGCCGAGACCGGTTCAATTGAATTCTCGCGATCCCTTTTGACACATGCAAGGTCGGCAAGTTCCCGAGCTCAGATGCTTCTTCATTCCTTTGTTTCCCTGCTGCGACCTCACTTCCAAATTTATTCATTCGATTCCCTCGACTGGCGAAACCTGCGCTGCAGGGACGGGTAGGTGAGGCGCGGTTGTCAACGATGAAGCACAGAAGCTTCGGCCCTATGCCCTCAGCCCCTCCGTATTCTTTTTACGTTGACAGATATTTTTTTTACATTCAATAGAATATCTCGGAAACTGGCCCTGCCGGCAGCGCGGCGAGGAGAGGCGTAAGTCATGTCCAACCGCAATTTCTATGTCCTGGTTGAGGGGAGGGCCGAGGCAAACCCGACAGACGTGCTCCTAGAGCTTGAGAGCGGCGAAACGCTATCCGCTCAGTGGCTGCACAAGCTCTGTGGTAGCTATGCCAGCGTCTTCCGGCGGCTCGGATGTGCGGTCGGTGATCGCGTGGCCGTCCAGGTCGAGAAGTCCGCACATGCTTTCGCGCTCTATCTTGCCTGCCTCCGTGCTGGGCTCTGCTATTTGCCCATCAACACAGCTTATCGCTCAGCTGAGTTGGCCTACCTTCTAAAGGACGCGCAGCCTTCCTTCCTTCTCAGAGGACCAAATACGGAAGCTCTTCCCGACATGACGGTGCCTCGGTCAACCAAGGTCTTAACGTTTGGCATCCGGGGTGAAGGAACATTCGCATCACTTGTCAAAGCAGGAGAGACCTCGTTTAGCACCGTCGAACTCAATGGTGCGGCTCCCGCAGCTCTCCTCTACACCTCAGGCACAACCGGCCGGCCCAAGGGTGCTCTGATCAGCCATGCTGCGCTCTCGTACACCGCTCAAACGCTGAGTCGATTGTGGGGCTTCTCGTCTTCGGATGTTCTGCTACATGCGCTGCCGATCTTCCACAGCCATGGTCTATTCATCTCATTCAACGTCGCGCTGGCAGGCGGAGCGCGAATTCTCCTGCAAAATAAATTCGATGTAAGTCCAGTGCTCGACGCAATTCCTCGCTCAACCGTTTTTATGGGAGTGCCAACTTACTATCATCGTCTATTGACCTGCCCTTCGCTGGCCAGCTCTCTTTGCCGAAACATGCGACTGTTCATATCCGGTTCGGCACCACTATCGGCTCCGATGCATCGCGATTTTGAAACTCGGACAGGGCACCGTATCCTGGAGCGTTATGGTTTGACCGAGGCAATGATTCTCTGCTCGAACCCCCTGGAAGGTGATCGTCGACCAGGTTCGGTAGGGCTACCGATTCCCGGTGTTGATTTGCGTATTGCAGGCGAGCGAGATGAAGCTCTGCCTGTCGGACAAGTAGGTATCATTCAAGCGCGAGGACCGGGGCTTTTCTCCGGTTACTGGAACAATGCTGAGCAAACCAAAGCCGAGCTCACAGCAGACGGGTTCTTCCGTACCGGCGACATGGGTCTCGTCGACGAGAAGGGATACGTCTCGATTACAGGCCGCGCCAAGGATCTCATCATCAGCGGCGGATACAACGTCTATCCCGCAGAAGTTGAGGCTGTAATCGATGAACTGACTTCCGTTAAGGAGTCAGCCGTTGTCGGAGCAACTCACGCGGATTTCGGAGAGTGCGTCGTTGCCTTCGTAATTGCTAGCGATAAGAGCGACCCACCGAGCGAAAGCGAGGTGATTCAGCAGGTCAAGCGAAACATGGCAAGTTACAAAACCCCCAAGAAGGTCATCGTAGTCGATGATTTTCCACGGAATGCTATGGGAAAAGTCTTGAAGAAGGAGCTCCGGACGACACTAGCGGACTTTCCCACGCTTGGCTCGGATAACGCCAATAGATAATCGGCCTCCCTAGGCTAACTGGAGATTGCACACTTGTGCGCATACCATCCCGCTGAATTTCAAGCGCTGACATTTCATGATGCGGTACCCGCCTTCAGAGAAGGACGAGATAGCCCGCGCAAATACCTTGAGCGCTGTCTCGAAACGATCGACGCTCGCGAGCCCACCGTGCGAGCTTGGGTCGAAATGAACGTGCGAGAGGCGAGGTCCGTGGCTGATCGATCCACAGCGCGTTACCTCGCGGGACGAGAGCTTTCGACCATCGATGGCATGCCGGTCGGGATCAAAGACCTCTTTATGACAAAGGATATGCCCACGCGTATGGGATCTCCCTTGTTCAGAGACAATCACACTCATCAAGATACGGCTTGCGTCCAGGCATTGAGAGCCGCGGGCGCCATCGTGCTCGGTAAGACAGTGACGACGGAACTCGGCATGTCCTACCCTGGACCGACTACCAACCCGTTCAGCCATCGCCATACCCCCGGCGGATCGTCGAGCGGATCGGCAGCGGCCGTCGGCGCGCGGATGATACCTGCGGCAATCGGAACGCAAGTGGCTGGCTCGGTGATTCGACCAGCGAGCTTTTGCGCGAACTATGCGATCAAGCCGACAATGGGCGCCATCCATCGTGGGGAGCGTCTGGCACTTAGCCAAAGCCACGTGGGGATCCATGCTGGCGACCTTCGTGACATGTGGCATGTGTCGATTGAAGTCGCAAAGAGATCAGGCGGCGATCCCGGCTATCCCGGCCTTTACGGTGAGACAACTCTTCATCCGGCAACCCGGCCACTACGAGTGATTGTGATGGAGGCCCAAGGTGCGGCAGAATTGGACGACGATTCCAGAGACGCATTTGAACGGTTCCTCACTCAGCTTCGCCACGCCGGCGTCCACACCATCGACAGAACCAACCACTCGCTGGTCGACTCGTTCGAACGTGCCATCGACGAAAGTCTTGAAATTACTCGTGACGTTTGTGCCTACGAGATGCGCTGGTCACTGGAGAACCTTGTAGAAAGGTTTGGCGGAGGGCTGAGTGACAGCTTGACCTCTCGTCTGGAACTCGCGAGAAAGATGAGCATAGATGACTATCGTCAACTACTCGCCCAGCGCGATAAGGCAAGAGCAGCCCACGCCGCAATTGCTCATATCGCCGACGCTATCGTTGCTCCGTCCTCCGTTGGACCAGCTCCAAAATTAGACAATCAAGGACTTGACTCGGGCATCTCACATACAACAGGCCTGCCGAGTTACAATGCTGTTACCTCCGTCTTAGGGGCGCCAACTATCACGCTTCCGCTTCTTGCGGTGAGGGGAATGCCTCTCGGAATTCAGGTTATTGGCCAGCAGCATACCGATCAGCACCTTGTAGGTTTAGGGCGTTGGATCAGCGAGACTATTCCGGCGCGATCGGTCTAATCTCTGCTGGCTCATTCTGAGTTCGACCGGCATGGGCCCTTGGCGAGGTAAATTCGGCAGCATCTGATCTCGGGCCCGTATGTTCGTCGATCGTCTCACCATAGGTAGGGGAAGTAGCGCCTAGGTTGAGCGCCGGGCCGGCAAATCGCGTGCTCCTTCGAGTATTGTTGGGCTAAAGGTTCGAGCCTTTGAGCTACCGGTTGACGAACCGGTCCGCCTCTCGTCGCGATACAATTGCGAAACTTTTCGCTATCTACTCGCGGATCGTGGTATGAACTCCCATACCCGCGGGCAGGACCGTGCTCAAATTCAACCGAACTAGCGAAATCGCCAACTGGATCAAGACCGAAATTGATTCCGGTGCTTTGCAGCCAGGATCCAAGCTTGATGAAAAGCAACTCTCCGACAGGTTTAACGTTTCGAAGACCCCTGTCCGGGAAGCCCTGATACAGCTGGCATCGCGTGGCTTGGTAGATCTGAAGCAGCGGAGGGGTGCGACCGTCTCGGTTCTGAGTGCGGAGCAAATTGTCGCTATGTTCGAAGTTATGACGGAGCTTGAGGGAATGTCTGCAAGGCTGGCCGCGGCGCGAATGCCGACGGACCTACAGGCGCGCCTCCGCGACATACACTCTCGCAGCGAAAGCGCGCTTCACAATGCGCAGCTGTACGATGCAATTAATAAAGAGCTCCATGAAACTATCTACGAGGGTGCGCAAAACTCATATTTGGAACAGTCGATAAAAGAGACCCGCGCTCGCCTGCGTCTCTATCGTCGGTACCCATTCCAAAAACCAGGTCGCATTCAACAGTCCTATCAAGATCATTGCTCAATTGTGGCAGCGATCACCCGAGGAGATGCCATGGCGGCTGCTCAGGCTATGCACGATCATCTCACGACTGGCGGACGCGTTTTCGCAGATCTCGTGGCGGAAGCCGCTCGTTTTGCGAATACACCTGATAAGGCGGCGGGATAACCCCGCCCAATTGCCTCCACCTACTCGGCAACTCTTCTCGTCTTCTAACCCGCGTGGCGCGATATGGCGCGAGCAGCAATGTGGAGCACGAACTATCACCGGTCACATAAAACCTACTGATCAACTCAACCGACGAATTGATGATTTTCTCGCTTGCCGATGACACATCGATCGGATCGTATTACATCATCTGCTTCACCTTCCAGGCGCCATCCCTCGCAAATCCCACAAGGGCTGCAGGAATTCTTCAAGTCGGCAAGAAAATGCGACGCAAATCTCTGTACGATACTAGTATCCTAAGCGCATGGAATATATCGGAGACGACCTCGCGGGGACCGACAAATGACGCTCCAATCGAACAGTCACAACAGCCCGCAAGCGATTGGCGCTACTCCAGTACACGAGCATCTCTACCATTTCCATCGCCGCGATTTTCGTGCCGGGCGGCTCTTCTTGTTGGCCCGTAGGAAGCGGGCACGCACAGAGACGGGCCAACCGCCGATGTTGCTCGCCGTAGCGCCGGCGACACAAAGGCGGCAATCACCGCGGCTGAGCGCTCATTTCCGGTCCGCCGAATTCTTGCCTGCAAAAGCGCAGCAATTCTGAGGTCGTGGGCCGGACTAATGCGGAAGAGCTGGCGCTTCTGGTCGCGAGCGAACAGGGCCAGTTATGGATGAACCCGCGATAAGAAAACACTCTTGTGAACGAGCAACAGGCAGCCCGCTCTTGATCAAGGCTTTCCAACGAAACTTGGCTCATAGGCCGACCGAAGGTCGGTCTCAAGAAGCGCGAGTCGCCGTCACATGATAGGCCCAGGCCCGATGGAACGATCCTTGCTAGATTGATCGGAAGGGTAGATCAAACCCAGGAGCGATACATGAAGAATTATGACGGCCCCATTGACCCTCAAAAAACAGCATTGCTAGTTGTCGACCTGCAGAACCACGAGATTTCTGAGGAAGAACAGCGCAAATATCCGGAGTACGTGGACCGCGTGAAACATCAGATCGTGCCGAACGTCCAGCGGCTACTGCAAGCCGCGAGGTCGTGCGGCGTGGAAGTGATGTACACGGTAATCGAAAGCCTCACCAAGGATGGGCGCGATCGTTCGCTTTGCCACCGTAAGCTAGTCATCCCAAAGGGGTCATGGGGAGCTCAGGTAATTCCCGAGATAGCGCCTGGCGAAGACGACATCGTCTTACCAAAGACAGCTTCTGGGGTATTCAGTTCGACCATCCTGGAGCGGGTTCTTCGTAACATGGGCATTGAGGAGGTAATTGTTGTTGGCGTTTTAACGGATCAATGCATCGATATGGCGCTGCGCGACGGTGTAGATCGCAGCTTCCATATGATTTGCGTCACCGACTGCTGCGCCGCCTATACTGAAGAGAGACACAATTACTCTCTTCGTATGCAATATGGCGCTGTCCGGAAAGTGACGACGGAGGAGATTGTATCGGAACTCTCAGGCAAGTTATTCGCCCGAAACAGCTGAGATTTCCCTTCTTGAGATTCCCTCAGTAAGCCGAGCGGTTTGTTTTCTGTCTCTTTTCCGCTGAGCAAGAGATGCAAAACGAGATCCTAACGTCTTACCCCTGAGAGGGAATCTCGAAGAGCTGCGTTGAAGCGTATGACACGCGCGTCAACGTTAACACCTGTGGCGCTTGTGCATTGCGGAGACTTCGGATGCGAAAGAGCCTGGTTTGCGTGCTGCGCAGACTATAAACCGTAGATCAAAAGCCATGCGACGAGGAGATGCAAGCCGTGCCGCGTAAACTTCCCAACACGCCTGTTGATGTCTGGCGCACAACTCCGGAAACGTTGGACCTGGCGGAAAACGCCAAGCGATTTGGCTGGTGGGATTTTCCGCTCGAAAGCGCTGCAACAGATTCGGCAGAAATGGATGGAATTGACCGCGCGTACTGGTTCTATAAAAGCGCGCGCCCAATTACGAGAACATCACGGGATGTTTCTGATGCGTTGTTCTTGAACGACAAGTCTATTGTGGAATTACCGACTGCATTTCGAAAGCAGCAGACTGCGACTCTGAGTGCACTGGGGGATCTGATCCAGGCGCGCGGGCTAGAACACTCTAAGGATCTTTTGTTCGAGAGCATCGAAGCCGCTGTCTTCAATGCCGATATCTCTTTCGCGAATTATGAATCTGTGGTGGCAGACGATCATGTCGTGAGCGAGGCTATAGGCGACGGCCGCTCTTCGATGATGTGTTGCTCATCGGCCCAATATTCCGCATTAACAGAACACCAGGGTAGACGTTTCACGATTCTTAACCTCGCGAACAATCACTCATTGGACTTGGGCGTTCAGGGTCTTCGAACCACTCAAGAGCTCTGCAGAGCGAATGGGATCATTGAAATCGGCGCCCCTCGATGCGCCGAGGAGTACGGCCGGGGCACGGTTTTCACGAAGAGGGGCATCAGGTTCGGGTTCGTGTCGGTCACATTCGGTCTCAATGGGCGACCCCTACCCGACGGTGAACATTATTGTGTGCACGCGTCACCGCTCATGTCCAAACGTGTCGTGGCCGATCTTGAGCTACTCAAATCGCAAATAAGGAGCTGTAAACATCAGAATGCCGATGTCATCATCGCCTCAATCCATTGGGGCTTCGAATTCGAGTTTTTTCCAAGACGAAAGCAAATTGAGCTCGCTCATGCGCTTGTGGAGGAAGGCGCCGACATAATTTTGGGCCATCATCCTCACGTAGTTCAGCCGATCGAGTACTACCGCACTACACGTGATCCCAACCGAGTTGCGGTCATCGCTTACTCCTTGGGTAGCCTAACTTGGGACTGGTATACGGCTCCACATTTAATTTTGAGCTTGATGCTGAACTTTCAGTTCGCAAAAGGTGATACAAGTGCAGGAAGCCGTACTTACATCGAAAGTGTCACCGCTACTCCTTTGTTTAGAAATATCTTCTACAGGGGCGATAACAAAGTGATGCGCATTGAACAACTTAGAGACCACCTGGATGCGAAAAATGCCGACTTCGGTCACTTAGAACAAATGCAACAATACGTAGACTTGATTTCGGGCCGCGGAGCCCCGGTTTGACGAGCTCGCGACAGCCTCTCATCCAAATGCTCTCCGCCATCAGGTGCGACCGTGAATGTGTAAGCGGAGTGACCTGCCACTGAATGTTCATCCAGCGGCAGTTAGAGTCTCGGAGTTTTGTGCAGCGAGACCGAACTTTGGACCACCCGGAACTAGAGTTTTGCGCCTCTGATCACGTTGGCGGGCTGGTGTCGCCGACGTGATTTTGCAGCAAAATCGGCGGCCGATTGCCGATCGCCCCGTGGGGCCGTTCTTCGTTATAGTATCTTCGCCAAGTCTCCACCTTTTGCCGGGCATCCGCAAGGGACAGGAACCAATGGGTGTTGAGGCATTCGGCCCGGAAGCGGCCGTTGAAGGCTTCGATGAAGGCGTTGTCGGTCGGCTTGCCGGGTCGTGAGAAGTCCAGCGTGACGCCGCGCTGGTAGGCCCAGAGGTCAAGATCGCGCGACACGAACTCGCTGCCTTGATCGACCCGGATCGTCGCCGGGAGTCCCACTTCATTGCAAACCCTTTCCAGTACCTCCACGACATCGGTGCCGCGGAAGGTGAGCCGCGGCTCCAGTGCGGGCGAGAAGCGGGAGAAGATATCGACGATCGTGAGCACCCGGAGATTGCCGCCGGTGGCCAGCTGGTCATGAACGAAGTCCATCGCCCAGATCTCGTTGACCCGCGTCGCGGGCCGTCGGTCGTCGCGCAACTTGGCCTTGACCCGGCGCTTGGGCGATTTGTTGCGCAATTGCAGGCCCAATTCGCGATAGATGCGACGGGTCTTGTTCTGGCCGTGACGCCATCCCTCGCGGCGCAACAGCACATGGACGCGGCGATAGCCGTAGCGGATGCGAACATGGCAGATCTCCTTGATCCGAGCTTCGAGGGCCGCCTGGCCGGAGCGACGAGATTTGTAGTGATAGGTCGATCGATCGAACTCGAGGGCCTTACAAGCCTTGCGGATCGAGACCTGCCACTCCCCGCAAACCTCATCGACGAGCTTGCGCTTCCGACCAGGCTTCACAGCTTTCGGCGGATCACGTCCTGCAGCATCTCCTTGTCGAGCGATAGGTCCGCCACCAGCTTCTTCAGCTTGGCGTTCTCGTCCTCGAGCTGCTTCAACCGGCGCATCTCGGTCGGCAGCAGTCCGTCGTACTTTTTCTTCCAGTTGAAATAGGTCGCCTGGCTGATCCCGGATTTGCGGCAGATCTCCGCAACCGGGACCCCGTCGTTGCCCTGCTTCAGGATAAACGCCTTCTGGGCGTCCGAAAACTTCGAGGCCTTCATCGTCGTCCGCTCCTCCCAGCCGAGGGGATTCGGCAGCGCAAGACTCTAGCCAAAATTGGTCCAGTTTGCCGGCCTCAGGTCAGCGGTAGCTGAAGCGCCGCCGCTCGTTGGCGAAATCGCGCAATCGGCCACGCAGAATTGCGTCCGGCGGGCGGCTGGAGCGATAGCGGATCATCTGTAAGCGCGATTTTCTCCGCACGCCGGCGGTTTTGATGGACTGCCTTGAATCGGGCGATGCGGGGCCGTTCAGGCGGTGGCGGCTTTGTGGAAGTTGAAGGGCAGCAGGTCTGCAATATCGGCGTCGCCGGCGCGCTGAGGCGATTCGGTGAGGACGTGGCGCAACCACGCTAACGGCACGACACGTGAGGCGCGGCAGGTCAGCATCAGGCTATAGACGACGGCGCTGGCCTCGGCTCCGTCCACGGTATCACTGAACAACCGTAAGCGGTACGAGCAGACCACGGACCTGGCGTGGACGGCCTACGCGCGCCGCTGGAAGCGCATAGGCATCCAGAACTGCCGCAGGGCCTCAACGGCTATTGGAATGTCGCGCCAGGCGTTTTGAGCGACGGGCAGCGTTGCCAGCGTATGGCGGGCCGGGGGTAGCAAGGGTCGACCGGCGTCATCGATGCAATGGACCAGGATCGGCCGCAGCATAAGGTGTTCGGTTCCGTTCGGGGAGAGAAGCCGCGACCAGACGAGAAGCCGAAGCTTCATGACGGCGTGGAAGCCCATGCACCAGGGCTGCGGGTCGACGTCGCCGTCCGGCGATCGCAGGAACAGCGGCTCGAAGCTCTCCGGTCTCGTCGACAGCGTCTCGCTGATCGCGTTGTGGCGCATCAGCGTGGCAGCGATCGCCGAGAACTCCTCGGTGTCGTGATTGAAGGCGTCGGGATCTACGCCAAGGAGCGGGCACACCCATTCCTCGGAGGCCATCGAGACCGGCCCGGCGACGACAGCGGCCACTGCGCCGTCGAGCATGGAGAGCGACGTCGCCCGCGGATGCCGAAGCGTCGGCGACCTGGCGCGCTCGCTCATCCATTGCCCGAGCCGCTCGAATGACATGGCATAGTTCGCCATCGTCGTCTTGCGTGCTTTTCGCGTTCCCCGCCGTTGCTTCGGCTTCGTCATGCCACGGCTCGCTTTTCGGCTTCGCGTGCGGCCTTCCAGTTCCAGGCCAGAAGTTCGTGCAGCTGGTTGGCCTTCGCGGCGCCGCTCACCATGCGCTCGAGAACGTCGACGAGATAGGCCTCGGGGTCGAGGCCATTCAATTTGGCCGTGTTAAGAAGCGAAGAAAGTATCGACCAAGTCTCGCCTCCGCCTTCGTCACCACTGAACAACGAGTTCTTTTTTCCGATCGCAATCGGCCTGATTGATCGTTCGACCGTGTTGGTGTCCGCCTCGAGCCGCCCGTCGTCCAGGAATGCCGTCAGGCCCTGCCAGCGTTCGAGCATATAATCGATCGCCTTGATGAGCGTCGAGCGGCGGGAGATCCCGTCCTTCACCGCGATCAGTCGAGCCTTCAACGCCTCCATGAGCGGCTTCGTCTCGGCCTGTCGCGCCGCGCGGCGTTCCCCGGCGCCGAGACCGCGGATCCTCTCCTCGATCGCGTAGACGGCTGCGATGCGCTCGATGACCTCCGCGGCGAAGGGTGAGTTCGTCGTCTTGTGCACCCTCACGAAGTTGCGGCGCGCGTGAACGAGACAATACGCCAGCTGGATCTGCCCGGCACCTTCGCATCGCCCACCAGCGAGGCGTAGGCGGCATAGCCGTCGACTTGCAGCACGCCTTCGAAGCCGGCCAACTGCGCCACGATCTCCTTCTTGCCGCGACCGTCTGCGAACACGTAGGCGACCGCCGGCGGCGCCGGACCCTTCCACGCCCGATCGTCCGTCGCATGCGCCCAGAACTGGCAGATCCTCGTGCGGCCGCGTACCGGGTCGAGCACCGGCATCGGCGTCTCATCGCAGAACAACCGCTCAAAGCCGTGCATGGTCTTCAGTTGCAGGTCGTAGAGGCCCCTGACCAGCCACGCCGCGCTGCCCATCCAGCGCGCCAGCGTCTGACGATCGACGACAACACCTTGGCCCGCCAGGATCTGCGTCTGGCGGTAGAGCGTCGATTGCCAGGCATATTTGGCCGCGGCGATATGCGCGATCAGCGCCGTCGTCGCCATGCCGCCCTCGACGAGCCGCGCTGGTGCCGAGGCCTGGACGATCGGGCCCTCACAGGCGCGGCAGGCATATTTGGGAGGGATCGTGCGGAGTACACGCAACCACCCGGGAAACCGAACCGCAGAGTCGGAGATCGCCCCTTCATCCGGTAGGTGGCCGCTGAACAGCGCCTACGATTCACGTGACTAGTGCGCCAAACAGCTTGCTAAGACGTTCCCGTTCAGAAGCGGAAGCCGGCCGCGGACGGTATCCCCAAAGGGCCGGCCATCAGACACTCGCTTGCTCAAAGCTCGATCCCAAACCGGAAACTCACGCCAGACGTAAACCGGCTGTCGGCACATGATGAGATAATGTGATAAAAGGCCCGCAGTTCAGTGGGATCGGACGTTCCTAACCCAACGGTCACAGGACCTATAACGAGACCTAGACCAGGAGCAGGGAATATTCAGCCGACTGTCGCAATCCTGCGCAATCGCTGGGAATACGCGTAATTGCTGCAGAGGACGCCCTGAATTCGCAGCCCACGGCAGCCCTCGGCCGGCAAACTGCAGCAAAAAACGGCCGAAGCCTGTCCGATGTGATAGCCCACATCTAGCGGCGCAGTTTACCCTGCGATCAAGAGAGGAATGTCCCAAATGCCGAAATCCACTGCGCGCTGTTTCATTCACAGACCAGCCCGTCTCAAGCGGCGTTTTGCCGCCATAGCAAGCGTGGCGGCACTACTAATGACCGTCTCACCCGGGGGCGCGGAAACGCTGAAATGGGCTCGGAGCTTGGACGTTCAGACTCTAGACCCTCACGCCTATAATGAGAACGTGACCTTTGCGTTCAATCGGCAGATGTACGAAGGCCTTGTGGAGCGCTCCGACGACGGAAAGCTCATTGGAGTACTAGCGACCGAATGGCGGATGTTGCCTGATCACCCCGACGTTTGGGAGTTCAAGCTTCGCCGGAACGTTACGTTCCACGACGGCGCACCATTTAAGGCCGACGACGCCGCATTTTCAATCCAGCGAGCTATGGCACCAACCTCGAATGTGCGGACCTATCTGGCTGCCGCCGCGGTTGAGGAAGCCATCGCGAAGGACGACTACACCGTGCAGGTCAAGACAAAGGGACCCAGCCCTCTTCTGCCCGAAAACTTGGCAAGCATCTTCATAATGAATAGAGCATGGGCCGAGAAGAACGACTCCGTTGTTCCGCAGGATTTTAAAGGCGGGAAAGAAAACTATGCTGCTCGCCATGAGAACGGCACTGGCGCCTATCGCCTTGTAAGCCGAGAATCGGATCGCCGTTCGGAGTTGGAAGCTTACGATAAATACTGGGGTATCGGCCAGTTCCCAATCGATATCGATCGGATCATCTATACCCCTATCCAGTCGGCCGCGACGCGTGTATCCGCATTGATCAGCGGAGAAGTTAATTTTCTCCAAGACGTCCCCCCCCAAGACATTTCACGGTTGGAGCAGAATGAAAGCCTTCGGGTGGTTCGCGGCCCAGAGATTCGCACGGTTTTTTTAGGCGTCAATACAAGCGCGAACACACTTGCCAGCGGGGAAGCAAAGGGAAATCCTTTCGCCGACAAGCGGGTGCGCCACGCAATGAACATGTCCATTGATCGTCTAGCGATCAAGTCGGCAATCATGCGAGGGGAGTCGGTTCCGCTCGGTACAATCATTTCGCCGATCGCCGACGGCTATACGGAAGAATTGGGTAAGTTCCCAAAGCTCAATATTGACCAAGCCAAGCAGCTTATGGCCGAGGCAGGTTACCCCAACGGATTTTCGGTCACTCTAAACTGTCCAAATGACGGCATGGTGAACGACGAGCGCATCTGTCAGGCCGTGGTGGCAATGCTCGCCAAGATCGGTGTCACCGTGCATCTCGATGTCCAACCCAGCGCAGTCGTCTGGCCTCTAGTTCTCAATAGGAAGACCGACTTTTACCTGATGACGTGGGGCTCATACGATTCTCAATTAATCTTCGATAATCTCGTCCACTCTCGGGGCGCCTGGGCTGCAGCGAATTACAAAAACCCGGAGATTGATGCCAAAATTGAATTACTCCGGTCGGAAGCCGATCCTCAAAGACGTAAAACCATAATCGCCGAAATTTGGAAGACCGTTCAGGACGAGTGTTTCTATCTACCGATTCACGCGCAGGTGTTGGCGCGTGCAACGCAGAAGAAGATTCACGTTACGCCAAACGTTGGTAATCAGATCTCCGTGAAAACCATCAAGGTGGACAAGTGACAGGTTTCTTTCTGCGCAGATTGCTGTCCGTGTTGCCGGTGATGCTGATGACGGCGTTTCTGTCGTTCGCCGCCTTTCATTTTATCGGCGATCCGCTCCAGAATATGGTCGGACCGGAGGCGACCGCGCAGGACCGCGCGCGGCTAGCGGCGGAACTCGGGTTCGACCGCCCCTTTTACATCCAGTTCTTTCGTTTTATCAGTTCGGCACTCCATGGGGACTTCGGCATTTCCACTCGCGTTGGAAGGCCGGTGTTGGATTTGATCCTGGAGCGGCTGCCTGCGACTCTGGAACTAGCTATATTATCGTTTATATTTGCAATGATAGCGGGAGTCGCCCTTGGCGTCGTGACAGCATTGCGGCCGCGCTCCATATTATCGGGCTTCAGCTTGACGGTCTCGCTGATCGCAGTATCCCTGCCTAACTTCTTAATCGGCATCGGCCTCATCTACGTGTTCGCGGTCAAACTTGGCTGGTTGCCGTCCTTCGGACGGGGCGACACGGTGAAGATCGGCTGGTGGACCACCGGGTTACTGACTAAGACCGGCTGGCAGGCTATCATCCTTCCCGCGATTTCACTGGCCACCTATCAACTCACGCTGATCTTGCGTTTAGTCCGCACTGAAATGCTTGAGGTCATGCATTCCGATCATATCCGGTTCGCACGCGCGCGAGGGCTGCCAGACCGGCTCATCTATTTTTCTTACGCTTTGAAGAACACGATGATTCCGGTCGTCACGGTTGCAGGTTTGCAGTTGGGATCCATCATCGCATTCGCCGTCGTTACTGAGACAGTATTCCAATGGCCAGGCGTTGGGCTGCTCTTTATTAATTCCATTAGATTTTCCGACGTCCCAATCATGGCCGCATACCTTCTCATCGTGTCGATCATTTTCGTTACCATCAACATGGTCGTGGATTGCGTCTACTACCTTCTAGATCCTCGCCTGCGGACGGGAGGAGTAGTCAGATGACCATTCACAAGCTTTCCGCATTGTTTAACTCTGATATCGGGCACTCTTACATCCGTTCCCCCAGAGCAGTTCTGTCTACGCTCGCACTGCTAACTCTCATTGTCGCGGCCCTGGGAGCTCCTTTATGGGCACCACAGAACACTCTCGACGCCAGCACGTTCGATCTGCTTTCGTCAAATACACCGGCCTGGAGCATCAATGAGTTCACGAACCGCTTCTACGCTTTCGGCACAGACGATCAGGGACGTGACGTGCTTTCAGCGACCCTTTATGGAACACGGGTTTCACTCCTAGTGGGCCTTGCCT